>JAJAZO010000351.1 GCA_026785745.1 Chitinophagaceae bacterium
CCCGTTAACGGCAAGCGGCTTCTGGCCTTTTCCATTAACAATACCTGCTATATACTTATAAAGCTCTTCCTCAAAAGTTTTTTTAATCAGATTTTCCCTGCCTTTTACAGCAAAAACATACTGCATATAAACCTGTGAGAATGTTCCGGCCATAGGATTAATAATTAATTTGAAATTATTGAACTACTTTAATAGAAAGTGCTTTCTGCGGTGTGGGATAATAAGCCATACAAACAGCACAATCTTTCCCTTTTGCTGTGTCAATCGTAAAATAAAATTCATCACCCTGTTTGATGGAAGCAGGGAAATCACAGGGGTTGCCTAATTTGAAAACGTTGTTGTATGATTTAGTAGTGGTTTCGTCAGTCCAGTTAGCAACAATATCGGAAGCATTCATAGTGCCCTCTTTTACGCTGATTGTATAATTCATACAAATGGCAGCAATTTCTAATTTGCCTTTATACTTCACGGCTCTTTCCTTTTTTACACTACAATCAGTATTAGAAAGAAGGAGAGTGGTTAATGCAGATAAAAAAATGAACTTTTTCATTAAAATTAATTTTAGAACTTCAAATGTCGCACTGTCATGCCATCGTTCATTAATTGTTTTAATGAATCAATGCCAATTCTAAGATGGGTTTCTACAAATTGTGCTGTTACGTTTTTGTCACTTTCTTCCGTTTTCACTCCATCAGGTATCATAGGTTGGTCGCTTACTAACAATAATGCACCGGTTGGAATTTTATTGTAAAAGCCAACGGTAAAGATGGTGGCCGTTTCCATATCAATAGCATAGGCCCTTATTTTCTGCAGGTATTCTTTAAATGGCTCATCATGTTCCCACACCCGGCGGTTGGTGGTGTACACAGTGCCTGTCCAGTAATCAACTGCATAGTCACGAATGGTGGTAGATACTGCTTTTTGCAAGGCGAATGCCGGTAATGCCGGTACTTCAGCAGGGAAGTAATCGTTTGAAGTTCCTTCACCCTTAATAGCGGCAATAGGAAGTATCAGGTCTCCAATTTTATTACGTTTTTTTAAACCACCGCATTTTCCGAGAAACAAAGCAGCTTTTGGGTGAATGGCAGAAAGCAGGTCCATAACCGTGGCTGCAGTTGGGCTACCCATTCCAAAATTGATGATGCTGATATTGTCAGCTGTAGCACACTGCATCGGTTTGCCTTCGCCAATCACTTCTACGTTGTTCCATTCAGCAAACATTTTTACATAGTTGCTGAAATTGGTAAGCAGGATATACTCACCAAAACTTTCCAATGGGGCCCCTGTGTAGCGGGGCAGCCAGTTCTGTACTATCTCTTCTTTTGTCTTCATGTTGACAAATTTAATCAATTACTGTGTACTTCGAAGCATGTATGTAAGGTAACATTATTCTTATGCAGGATAAAGGCGTAGTAGTACTTTTGAAGGATGATGGTGAATATAAATTATCCCGAACCAGGGTTTCGCATCAAAACAGATAAGGAAAAAGATTTTATTTTTGATAGACTTCGAAAAAAATGGATACTGCATACACCGGAAGAGTGGGTGCGGCAAAACTTTGTGCAATACCTTTTACAGGTTAAAAATTATCCTGCATCACTCATTGCCATAGAGAAAGAGATAAAATTGGGTGAATTAAAAAAACGATTTGATATGCTGGTGTATGATAATAACCATCAGCCGTGGATGATGGTGGAGTGCAAGGCAGCCACTATAAAACTGGATGATAAAGTGCTGGAACAAATACTTCGTTATAATATCAGTGTTCCGGTCCGCTATCTCGTAGTTACTAATGGCAGTGATTGTTATGCGTGGAGCCGTTCTTCTGGCAGATTAGATTTGATTGAAGCAATACCTGATCATTGCGGATAAGGATTGATTAAAAGGAAAGCCATTTTTTATTTTGGCATTAAAAATATCTTGTCATCAACAGGTACATTCAATTCAATTTTCTCATACTTCACATCCTGGAAAACCTGCCCTTGTATTTTTGTGGTAAAGTGCAAACAGAATTTTAGCCCATTTATTTCTTTTATATCGGAATAGAATGTTTCAGCATCATACTCGTTGCCTGCTACATTCCTTTTTGCAATAGACTTTACCAATAAGTTGCTAGCGGTGCTTATGAAATAGGTGGTAATCTTTCCATCCTCTTTGCTGGTTAGTTTTATTTTGGTTGCTTTAACACCTTCCACTTCTTCCTCGCCTGTCAGTTCTATATTATGGCCACGGTTTTTATAATCCATAAGGTTATTAGCAAGGCTGGCTTGTGCTTTAAAAGTCACCAGTTCAGACCCGGTTACTTCTGTGGCGGTTGGGGCATTGGCAAAAGGGTTTATTTTCCATCCCTTACCATTGTCATAAATGCTGTTAACCATTTGTTCGTCTACTTTGAGGTCTGATCTCATGGCTTTGCCATTTACGATTTGGGTAGTAAGAGGCAGCTCCCTGCCTTGTGAGCTAAGGGTGCCGGTTATTTTAGCCGTCGTTACTTTATTAAAAGCCTCAAGTCCGCCCATAGCCGTATTATATTTCTGTATTACTTCATCTGCTGTTTGGGCATTAGCAGACACCATTGCAAAACTTAGTACGGCAACCAATAACTTCTTCATGTTGTTACAAATTTTGATTTATCCACCGAAGCTATGCGTAGGGGGAAAAGGCGAAGGTAATGTTTTCAGCCTTTTTGTTTAATCTGGCTAATGGACGGGAGATTAAAGATATGGGTTGCTTTGTGATAGCTTTCCTTGTAAGGAACAAACAAGCATTTAGCGATCAGATTATTTGTTTAGCCATTCGTCCGTGTCTTTATCGGATTCTTCGTTTGTAAGGTATTTGCCATCTTTAATCTGCTGTTCTGCTTCATTAACGAGGCTTATCTGATCATCATTCATGATATAAACAGTATCCTGTTCCTGTAATTCCAGGAGATGAGCCATTTCTTCCAGCAATCCTGCATCATCTGTTTTCCTGATGGTATCAATCAGTTTTTCTTTTAATTCTGCTGTTGACATAAGAAAATGTTTGATTAAAGTTACAATTTATTTTTAACTGAACTGCCTTGAAAAGATTCAAATCTGAATAGGATTAGGC
>JAJAZO010000352.1 GCA_026785745.1 Chitinophagaceae bacterium
CACTTAGAAAGCAAGCTGAATTTTGTTGTGCTCCGGGATTTGGTAATAGCCAATATTTTTAGTGCAAGACTGGATAGCAATGGGGCTGCCGAAGTCATCATCAACTACACGGTACAAAAATACAGGGACTATAAAGTAGGCCGTTTTATTTTCGACAAAGAAAAAAGTCATCTCGTTTCAAAAAGTGTAAAAACTCTTTATTATAAAACGGTGGCCAATAAACGGCATGAGAAATTTCTCTCCGTAATGGGATTTTCTATGCAGGAACTAAATGGTCATCAGTACTTGTGTAAAAATATTAAGGGTATCTCTAAAAACTAATCCCTCCAGGAGTTCTCCACTCAAAAAGAGTTTCTTTTGGTTAACTCATGGAGGGTTTTCAGAGATGCCCTTAAGTAAAATGTTGAAGTCGCTAAAACGATAGATAGTGAATCCGGATAATTCGCAGCACGGTATCCGTTACCGCCCCAAACTGTGAGCTGTACTTAATAGTATAATCACCCGACTGAAAAAACTGGATAATAGGATCCCTGCTTGTATTAATTATAACATTACCAAAGTCCCAAACAGTAGCTGTTGATAGAGGATTAACGGTTCTAAAAACTGCCCCTACGGGTGTGCCGCTGCAACGATCAAAAAAATAGGAAAAAGATGATTTGTTTGGCGGCGGAGCTGCTTCAATAGAAATAAGTTTGCAAACGGAGTCAACACCGTTTGCACCAGTAGCTTTAAGTTTTAACAGCTAAGTACCATTGAGGTTATAGGTATGAACAGGATTCGATCCTGTAGAAGTAGTGCCATCTCCAAAATTCCATAAATAACTGTCAGCATTTCTGGAAGTATTTATAAAAGTGACTGCACATGGCGCAGCCACTTCATACCCGGAGACGGAAAAATTGGCATCCACAGCCGTATCAGGTGTATCATTGTTTTTACCACATCCTAAGAATAGTATCAGGATTACTCCAAAAAAAATTTTGAAACCTTTTTTTATGTGTATCATTTTGTTTTAAACAGCCACATGTAATTCGCCATAAATATTCATTAGGGGTTGGTAAGTTTTGCTTATAGCTCATTTCATAAAATAATATCCCCGCTGTTTATGCTCACAAAATTATAACTTAAACTGCGATCACAAAGGCTAATTACATTCCGGTAGCCATAGCAACTCTTGCATTACTCTTCCGGGTTTTTGACTTTCCTTTTCCTGAGTTTTGCCGCTGCTCCTCCACCTTAATGTTATGGCGAATTACATCCCAATATTCCTTTCCATACTCCACCAATATCTCTGCCCCGGCTGCAATATCTTTACTTGATTCAATATACACTTTCAGACCCTCTTCTACATATTCAGCATTGTTCCTAATGCCTTTTATACGTTGCAGTCCCCTGGCATCGTTGGCATATCGGGCCAGCACACTGGTACGCCTGCTTGCATCAATTACATGATGGCGTTTTACATAATAGATATATACATTTGCCCCATCATTATCATCTACTTCTTTCCAGGTAGTAATCTTCCCTTTATACTCCACTATCCTGCTACCTTTCGGAATTAATTCTTTTGCAAATAAACCCTTGCCTGCACCTGGAAGAACCGACTTCTTTATTTCCAATTTCTTTTCAAATAATGCCATACAACTAAAATTATTTTTTCGTATCCTTAAATAAAATTATTCCATCAGCCCATCAGCTTTCCACTGCTTAAATACAGCAATAGTGCTATCACTGAGTTTTGCTGGTTTTTTGAATGGCATAAAGCCCCGTTCGTTGGGGTTCATTTCAACACGACGGATAATTTCGTCAATATCTGTTTTTACATTAGCAAAGTTATCAAACGGCTTTTTATTACCGCCTTGTGCAGGTATATGACAAGGCGAGCAATAATTCATCATTATCGTAGATACATTAGTACCATACGTTGATTTGGGAGGTGCTGTTGCGGTAGCTTTTTTTGCAGAATTACAATTAGCAAATACAAGTGCAACTATAGCTATCCCCGATAAAATAAAATATTTCTTCATGTTGGTTAAATTAGAAAATGAAAATAAGTAAAAAATCATCAACTTAAACACCAATTATCATAACCTTTTTTTCACCCATTATTTTCTACTTTACTTATTTAAGGGCATCTCTAAAAACCCTCCAAGAGTTAACCAAAAGAAACTCTTTTTCAGTGGAAAATTCTTGGAGGGATTAGTTTTTTGAGATGCCCTTAATAAATATTATATAGGATAACTTTGCCACAGTTTTATGCTTAATGCTACAGCCAAAACATATCGTAATGCCTACTCCGGTTTATCAAAACAAACCTGGCTGCTATCGCTGATAATGCTTATCAACCGCAGCGGTACTATGGTAGTACCGTTTATGTCGCTGTATCTTACCAGTCCCGAAATGGGCTATTCTGTTGGCGATGCAGGCATTGTATTTGGCCTGTTTGGAGCTGGTGCTTTTTGCGGAGCATGGATCGGTGGCAGGCTAACAGATAAAATTGGCTTTTATCCTGTACAGTTATTTACATTGACCGTTGGCGGCATTTTATTTATGCTGCTCGGCCAGATGAAGACCTATCCCCTTATTTGCATTTTTACTTTTCTGCTGAGTTTTGTTAATGAAGCATTTCGCCCGGCCAATTCTACTGCCATTGCTTTTTTTAGCAAAGACGAGAACCGGACCAGGTCCTACGCATTAAACAGGCTGGCAATAAATCTTGGTTGGGCAGTTGGTAGTGCCCTTGGTGGTTTCCTGGCAGATATCAATTATGAATTATTGTTTTGGGTAGATGGATTTACCAATATAGGCGCCGCATTGCTAATGTGGTTGGTGTTGAAACCTGTTAGTTACAAAGGTCCGGCAAAGACAACTGTTGATGACCCATTAATACAATCAGCGTATAAGGATAAAACTTACCTGTCCTTTGCCTTTATCACCATGTTATTCGCCTGTTGTTTTTTCCAGTTGTTCAACAA
>JAJAZO010000353.1 GCA_026785745.1 Chitinophagaceae bacterium
CCTCTGCCCTTTTCATAATGAAAAGACACCTTCTTTTACTGTTTCTCCCAGCAAAGAATTATACAAATGTTTTGGTTGCGGCAAAGCCGGTAATACCATCAGCTTTATAATGGAGCATGAAAAGTACAGCTATGTAGATGCCTTGAAATGGATGGCCAATAAGTATGGAATTGAAATTGAAGAAACTTTTCAAAGTGATGAGCAGCGGCAACAGATGCAGGTGGCCGACAGCCTTTATATTGTCAATGCTTTTGCACAGCAATTTTTCTCCACACAATTATTGGAAACGGAAGAAGGACAGGATATTGGGTTAAGCTATCTGAAAGAAAGAGGTTTCCGGGAAGAAATCATAAAAAAATTCCAGATAGGCTATTCGCCTGAGCAGCGGGATGCTTTTACCAAAGAAGCTATTGCCAAACAGTATAATACTGAAATACTCATCAAAGCTGGCCTTGTTGCTAATCGTAACGAGCAGTTGCAGGACAATTACCGAGGCCGTATAATTTTTCCTATCCATAATCACAGTGGCAAGGTGCTTGGCTTTGGAGCCAGAATTCTAAAAAGTAACGACAAGGCTCCTAAGTATATCAATACCCCGGAGAATGAGATTTATATAAAAAGCAAAATCCTTTACGGTTCTTATTTTGCCCGGCAAGCCATAGATAAAGCAGATGAATGTTTATTGGTAGAAGGTTATACAGATGTGGTATCCCTTCACCAGGCAGGAATTGAAAATGTGGTGGCATCTGGCGGTACATCACTTACACCTGATCAGCTAAGATTGATAAGAAAATACAGCAATAACCTTACAATCATTTATGATGGAGATTCCGCCGGTGTAAAAGCAGCTTTGCGGGGATTGGATCTGGCTCTTGAAGAGGGATTGAATGTAAAATTAGTTTTGATTCCGGACAAGGAGGACCCGGATAGTTACGTAAATAAAGTTGGCGCATCCGCATTTAAAGATTTTATCCAGAAGAATAAAAAGGACTTTATTCTTTTCCAACTTGAAGTTGCGCTAAAAGATGCCGCTAATGATTCTGTAAAAAAATCAGAAGTGGTGAACCGGATGGCGGAAACCATTTCTAAAATCAACAAGGCAGAAGATTTTACCAAACAGCAGGATTATATCAAGCAGTGTTCCCAGGTACTGAAGATTGATGAAACGGGTTTACATGCACTGGTCAATAAGTTTATCCGGGACCGAATTTCCACCATGGAAAGAAAGCTTCCTTTTGAGGAAGCAAAGAAAATAGAAGAAAATACAAGACAAGCAGAAGAAACAAATTACGACGATGCTACTTTCAACTTGCTTTTCAAAGATGATTTACAAGAAAGAGAGGTAGCCCGGATATTATTAGAATACGGTATAAGAAAATGGGATGACTCAAAACTGATTGCCGAACATATTTTTGAAGAGATGGTGGACGAGAGCCTGGTTGACAACAGGGACGTTATCCAATTAATTTCTGTATTTAAAGAAGCATTACAAAACAACCCGGAAACAGTTAACAGAAATTATTTTATTTATCATTCTGATACAAAGCTTAGTGCATTTGCTGTATCGCTGCTCAATTTCCCTTATGAAGAAAGTAACCATTGGCGGCAGGAATTTAGCCAAGCCACCGGCTACCAAAAGAATTTATTCGAGCAGGATTACGAAAACTTTATAAAAACGATTGCCCCTGACAACAAAGAACAACTGATGGGCTATCTTAAGATAGATGAAGATAAAACCAATGATGAAGTAGATTCAGTGGTCAATTATCTGAAGCTCCGCAAGATTAAACGGATGCTGCTGGAGAATCAATTGGATATGGAAAAACAACATTCTCCGGAAGAATACAGTATGCTTCACCAAACACATGAGCATTTGAAGCAAATGGAAATGGAGCTGACAAAGAAAATGGGTGCGGTAATTATCAGGTAGCTGAGGTGGCTCGAATTACACGGACAGAAAATTCCGTTAGGTTAAAAAATAAGAACTGATTCTTTGGGTAATGCAGAGCTGCTTTGTTTGTGCTTAACTGAAAGGGGTTCGATACCCCTTTCAGTTAACGATTCTTCGGTGTAAAGCATCGCCGTTTGTTTGTGCTTTTCAAATGTACACTGTTTTTCAAATTGTATCGGGGTTTGATAGTTTAATGATGAGTGTATTCTTATTGTATTGTAATACATTTCGATATACTCAAAGATTTCTGTTCGGGCATCTTCTGTCGTTTCAAATATACCATCTTGCAGCAGCTCGGCTTTAAAGCGGCTAAAGCAGGATTCCATAAAGGCGTTATCATAGGGGTTATCAGCACGGCTCATGCTTTGCAGCACCTGCTTATCGGCCATCATCTTTCTGAATTCATTGCCCGCATACTGGCCGCCCCTGTCTGAATGAATAATAAGACTTTGGTTTATCTTTCTTCCGTTCAGTGCTTTTTTAAACGCCGCAGTTATCAATGTCTCTTGCATATTATCATCTAATTGCCAGCCAATAATTCTTCTTGAAAACAAATCCATCCATACCGACAAATAACACCACTTGCCTGCTGCAAGCGGTATATAAGTAATATCACCTACCCATACTTCATTGGGTTTTTGGGGCATGTTTCTGCCCAATAGCAGGTTGGGGCTTATCTTATAGGCATGGCGGCTGTCAGTTGTTTTAGGAACAAAGCTGCGAGGCTGAATAGCTTTCAATCCATACTTGCGCAACACTTTACCGGCTTTGTAGCGGCTTAGCGTTTCTCCCTGTTGCTGAATTGTTTTGCTAATACGCCTGGCACCATAGCGACGTTTATGTTCCCTGAATGTATCAATGATTTTCTGTTCCATTTTTTTACTGCTTTGTTTCATCTGATGTGTCAGGCCACTTCGCCAGCTATAATAGCCGCTGCGGCTTACTTCCAGCACCCGGCACTGTAGCTGACAGGGATAATTTTTTTCATTTGAACCAATGAATTGATAAACACGGCTAATCCCTAACGGCTGAAAATGCCCAAGGCTTTTTTTAAAATATCCCGTTCCATCTCCAGTTCCTTTATTCGTTTGTGGAGGGCCGCTTTATCCTCATCAAATAAATCAGCTGACTTTGTCTGCTGCACCGGACTTTTTTTCCTTGACCGGTTTACCCAGTAATAAATCAGATTGGTTCCAATACCCAGCGATTGGGCCACATCAGAAACAGAACGTCCCGATTCAATCATTTTGATAACTTCTTTTTTGAACTCTGCGTCGTACTTGCGACGGTTTGTTTTGACAGGTTTTGCTTCCATAAACTTTGTAAATTTATTGGAATTCTCTGTCCGTGGAAATTAGGCCATCTCAAATATCTTCATTTGAAGAAACAGAGTAGTTAACGGGAAACAAACGATAGACATCATATTTTCCAAAATTAACTTCGAGTCCAAAATAGTTCTCAAGAAATTTAGTCTTACCTATTC
>JAJAZO010000354.1 GCA_026785745.1 Chitinophagaceae bacterium
CCTTATGAGCATGGAACCAGTAACACTGTAAATAGGAACAGCGTACCTGAGGTATAAATAGGCAATTAAAAGTGCAAAAGCAACTGATAGTATAAAAAGGGGCAGAAACCGGACATACTTATAAAAAATATCTCTCAAGCTCAAATTAAAAAGCTCATTCTTACTATTTACAACTGGTTCTTCCATCTGCAGTTTTTATAAATAAAATTTAATTCCTGGATGAATTGATGATAATATTAGCAATTGAAGCAGCAACAGTTGCGATAGTAAGTGCAAACGTTACTTTTTGCGCCACTACGGCCTGTTCAAGTGATTTTGCTTTTATCTTTCCCGGATCTACCATTACCATATCATTCTGCAACAAATGATAATAGGGGGAATTAAAAAGTTCTTTAGAAGAAAGGTCAATAAATCCTGTTTCTATTTTACCGTCAATTGTTCTTACTATTTTCACAGAATCTTTTCTGCCAAATTGAGTAATGTCTCCCGACAAGCCAATAGCCTGAAGTATAGTAATATTTTCACCCGGAACAATAAGAGTTCCTGTTTTAGCCACTTCCCCCATTACCGTTACCTGGTAATTTAAAAACCTGATAGTTACAGTTGGATTGGCAAGTAATTCAACTGGCTGGGTTAGTCTTTTTTTTATTTCTGCTGCCAATTGTTGTTTTGTTACCCCTTCTGCATGAATCGTTCCCAACCTGAAATGCTCTATATTTCCGCTTCCATCTACTATAAATCCACCAGTTGTAGTTCCTTGTCCAATGGTTTGCCCAACACCAGTGTACTGCATCGGAAGGTTCCAGTATTGATCAACTTTTGGATCTGTAGCAAGGCTATAAATCTGGATTGACAACAAGTCGCCCTTCTGAATCCGTAGTTCAGGAATTTTTGTCACTACGGTAGTAGTCGAAGTGGACATGTTTACCAAATAATTGGGAAGCTTTTGCTGTGATTTGCAGGAAACAAAGTAAAAGGGAATTGCAAGCAATAATAAGAGCCGGGTAAATCTCATTGATAAGTCTTTAATATAAATGCGGCCGGGGCTGCAAAATCAGATTCATTTTTCATTTTGGGAGGGGCGAAGTTAATTTACTTCTGTCAATATATGCCACCAAAATATATCCGAGGCTGTCAATGGCAATTTTGGCCATTTTGTGTCTGATATCCAACACTTTACCTTCCTTATCCATCAATGAGCCATTGGCAATACGTACCCGTTGATTCACTTTTAATTCCATCGGCCTTGCTTCTACATTTTCGTATTCATCGAGAAACCGCTTAATGGCAGTGATTTCCCTCTCTTTTATAACGGCAGGTTTGCCATCCCAATATACAAAATTGATAGCCCCGTTTGTCATACGTACTGCGCTTCTGTTCTCGTCACTCACTTTTACAAATACATACGACTTAAATAAAGGCTCTTCCACCACTTTTACCCGGTCACTCCATTTCCGCTTTACTTTGTTTAACGGGCAGTAGCTTTCGAGCCCTTTTTCGATAAGAAGCTGGTTTACTTTTTTTTCCCACCTTGGCCGTGTGTAAACGGCTAACCATTTAGTAGCCAATTCAGTATTTTTTTAAGATGGCTTCGCCACCTCAATCACATAAAAAGACTTTATGTGACTGGTTTTCATTGAATTATATAATTTAAGGACTGGCATGAAGCCTACAACCTAAATTTTGCTTGCAAATATATGGTAAGATGTGAGTGGAAAGAGAATAAAATGTGCAGATTTTGAAGGATTTACCCCCACAAGTTGATAAGTATTTAAGAGTAAATACTAAGCGTTTTTATAGTTGATTGGTTTGCGGCTTTCAGTAGTCTACCCTATTCTATTAATTTTAATTGTAATCTCTGCAGCCTGCATCAGACTATAGTTTTTTGTTACAAGAGTTTTATTGGGCAAATCCTTACATTTAGTTTCTTAAACGATTGCTTTGAACCAACGCTTCTACTCTCTTGATGTTTTCCGTGGTGCTAGCGTTTGCCTGATGATACTGGTAAATAATCCGGGTAGCTGGAGTCACATCTATGCGCCGTTGGAACATGCCCCCTGGCATGGGTTAACACCGACTGATTTAGTTTTTCCCTTCTTTTTGTTTGCCGTGGGCAATGCCATGTCTTTTGTAATGCCAAGATTGGAAGCCGCCGGTGATGCTGTTTTTTGGAAAAAAGTAATCAAGCGAACAGCGATTATTTTCCTGGTTGGTTTGTTTCTGAACTGGTGGCCTTTTGTAACAGAAGTGAACAGGCTTGTGGAAGGGGCAACAGAGTTTCACAAAGTAACTATATTCAAAGGTTTTACCTGGCTTGATTATTCAAAAGACAAAGCTGGTAATATTATTGAGACAATAAAAGGAGTCAGGATATTTGGCGTTCTGCAACGAATTGCCCTTTGTTATTTTTTTGCATCTGTTATCATTTATTATTTTAAGGCAAGGAAAGCATTTTATGTTGGTGCAGTTTTATTATTAGTCTATTGGGTGCTTTGCTATGCTGGCAATACTGCTGATCCCTTTAGTTTGAAAGGTTGGTTTGGTACTGCGATTGATAAATCAATACTTGGCGAATCACACATGTACAAAGGAGAAGGTATTCCCTTTGACCCGGAAGGATTGATGAGTACTATATCTGCTATTGTCCAGGTAATCTTCGGTTATCTTGTTGGTGATTATATCCAGAAGAAAAGTAAAGTGCCGGAGCAATCATCAGGCATTGAAAAAAACAATTTCCCTTCAACGGGTATGTACCCAATGCTGACAGGCCTTTTTGTAATCGGTATTGCTTTATTAGTGACTGGTTTTTGCTGGGACATGGTTTTCCCTATCAACAAAAAAATATGGACAAGTTCTTACACTATTTATACTACTGGCCTCGCCATTATTACTATTGCCACCCTGATATATATGATTGAGATTAAAAACATCCGTGGTGGCCTTGCCCGTTTCTTTGATGTGTTTGGCAAGAATGCTTTGTTCGTTTTTGCACTCAGTGCATTTTTACCAAAAGGACTTGCACTTATTAAATTGGGTGAAGGGGTAAATCCCTGGAACTGGTTGTACAAAAAAGTGCTGATCCATATTCCCGGTGCCAAAGAAAATGGATCATTAGCCTATGCCCTCTGCGTTATCACTTTTATGTGGGCTATTTGTTACTGGATGGATAAGAAGAAGATTTATGTAAAAGTGTAGCAATTATTCCCCACATTTTCCTTTCCCTGTCTTGAGACTACTCTTATAGAAGGTTTAAAGGCTTTCTATACCGGAGGAAATTTCCCATTTCAGTAATGGCATGAAAATTGAAAATAGAAGAATAGTAAAACGCAACTAGTATGAAAAAGTCAATAACCAAATTCCTGAACGAGTCAATAAAAAAGATAAAACAGCATAAAAAGGTAATAAAGAGATTCAGTTTTTCTACATATAAAGAAGACTTTGTAATTACAGAACAAGAGGAAAAAGAAGGTGGTTTTTTTGGAATTTCAAATTATAAAGTTTCGGCAGCATAAATATTTAAGCTTTTAAATTTTTCTCATAAGCAGTTAGTTTTGGTTACGACCTCTGTTTCTACAGAGGTTTTTTTATGCAAAAAAAGGTTGGCATTTTTGTTTAAACTTTTCTTACCGTCCATACTAATTAATAACCTGTGTAAACCTAAACAATTTTGCGTCTTATAGCTCGTAAAACATGAGATTAATAAACTTATTACTTTTATAAATGCCGGTGCTTTTATTGTACTATGTGCTTTTGTAATGAAAAAAGAAAAGACAACATCTACAACC
>JAJAZO010000355.1 GCA_026785745.1 Chitinophagaceae bacterium
CCCTTAGAGGGTTTTCTTATGCAAAAATTAAATTTATAAATCGCCCAGCTGCGGTCGTATAATAATATCTTCTACACAAGCTTGTGCAGAAAGCCGGGAAGCGGCAAAGACCATTTTCGCAATATCCTCTGCTTCCATGATTCGTTTAGAGGAGTTGTCATAATCGCCCCAGGAATCACTCATCACAGCTCCCGGATGAATAGAGGTCACTTTTATCCCATAGGGCTTCATTTCTTCCCGCAGGTTTTTACTGAAACCAAATAAAGCAAACTTGCTGATACTGTAAGCCCCGCCGTTTGTATATGCATGAAGGGATGCTATTGAACACATATTAAAAATATGCCCTGATTTCCGTTCCATCATGCTTGGTAATACCGTTCTGGAAACATGGTAAGCACTATAAACATTAGTGGCCATCTGGTTTTCCAAAAGCCCATCCGGTTCATTATGTACACTGCCCGGTTCAAAGAGGCCGGCATTATTAATTAATATATCAGGAACACCAAATGACAAGCACCAGTTACCGAATGCAATGGTGTCTTCTTTTTTACTCAGATCAAACGGTTTTGCCTTTATTGTAGCAGCTGGAAACTTTGTCAGTAATTCTTCCATTGTTTTATACAAAGCCACTTCGCCTCTTGCACATAAAAACAACGTATGCCCGTTGGCAGCAAATATTTCTGCTATGGCTTTGCCAATTCCTTTTGAAGCACCGGTGATAATTACGTTCTTACCCCCATCTCCGCCGACGGGCGGAGGGGTAAGCATACTTTCATTATTTGTAGCCATTATTTCTGATTCATAGTTAAGTTTGCAAATTACTCAACAATAGTGAATCATGATGAATAATAGCAATCCGCCAGCCGGCGGAGAGGGGGGCAAATACAAACATCTTTTTTTCGACCTTGACCACACCATCTGGGATTTTGACGCTAACAGCCGAAAGACACTGGAAGAAATGTATGATGGATACAAACTGGAATCAAAGGGTGTGCACAATTTTGATTTGTTTCATAAAAACTATCTTGTTCACAATGATAAACTCTGGGACCGTTACCGCAAAGGCTATATAAAAGTGGATGAGCTCCGCTGGAAAAGAATGTGGCTGACATTGCTTGATTTTAAAATTGCTGATGAACCTTTATCCCGTGAGATGGGTATTCATTTCTTAGACTTGTTGCCGACAAGAAATCTGCTCTTTCCTTACACTATTGAAATTCTTGATTACCTGGCGGAGAAAAATTACCAGCTTCATTTAATCACCAATGGATTTGAGAAAACACAGCACAGTAAAATAAAAAACTCCGGATTAGATAAGTATTTTATGGAAGTAATTACCTCTGAAGGAAGCAACAGCCTGAAGCCGCACAAAGAAATTTTTGATTACGCCTTTCAAAAAACAAATGCAAAACCCAAAGAAAGTATCATGATTGGCGATAGCATTGAAGCAGATATTTTAGGTGCGGTGAATGCAGGTATTGACCAGGTGCATGTCAATCATTTAACAAAGGAACCAGTGCCTGTAATGGAAAATAAACTACCCACCTACACTGTTTATTCATTAAAAGATTTAGAAAACATTTTTTAACCTTTCGAACTGCCTGGGTTTTGCCTGGTATCAAAAATTGACAACAACTCAATCTCCTTTTTTCTCTCCCTGATTTTGAAGTAGATAATAGTCCTTTTGTGAATAACCGTTCTTCTCCTCTTTGATGTGCGGGAAGTTGTTCTTGCTGTGTAAGGGAATTTTTCTATAAGTAGCAGCCTCCTGCTTACGAGTTTAACAAAATGTGCTGTTTCTTTTTCGGTGAACCGGTAATTTAGAAATCCGATAATAGAATCAAATGTATCAACAGCTTCAGGTGACCATACTATTTTGTAAGCCATTTACTGTATTTTTTCATCACTACTTCATGTGCAATACCGTTACCTTCCTTTAGCTCTTTTTCTGCTTTTAAAATGCTTTTTTTTACCGATAGTGGTAAATCATCCCACCAGTCATCTTCTCTGTCCGCTTCCAGCATGGAATAAACCATTTTTACCACATGATCATCTGCCTCATCAATATACTTTTTCACTTTCTTCCTCATTTCAGCATTACTCATATAAAAATGTTTACTTAAAGTTACAGAATTATGTATGAATAAAAAGCAAACTACCAGGTTGCAATCACCGTCACCCCGCCCTGGGGCTTGTCGCCAATTTTCACATTTATTTTTGCATCTAGCGGAAGCAGCAGATCAACTCTTGAACCGAATTTGATAAAACCCATTTCATCCGTTTGCTTTACCTGCTGACCGGGTTGTAAGTAGTTGCAGATTCTTTTGGCCACTGCACCGGCTATTTGTTTTACCAAAATTTCTTTGCCGTCTTTGCGATATACTACCGAATGCCTTTCATTTTCAGTAGAAGATTTTGGATGCCAGGCCACCAGGTATTTGCCTTTGTGATATTGACTGTAAACCACTTCACCCGTCACCGGGTTTCGGTTTACATGCACATTCAGCGGACTCATAAATATGGACACCTGTATGCGGCGGTCAGTGAAGTATTCATCGGCCTGCACTTCTTCTATTACTACCACTTTACCATCTGCCGGGGCTACGATAGCATTCTCTTCTATTGTATGAGTTCGTTTGGGAATCCGGAAAAATGAAATCAGGAAAAGCAAAAGTCCCAGTGTGCCTATAAAAATGATCCAGCTTATCAATGGTACAGCAGAGCTTAAAAAATAAAAAGAAAGCACATTAATAACTCCAAAGAGAATAGTGCTGATGGCAATCGTTTTGTAGCCTTCTTTGTGGATGGTCATGGAGCAAATATAGGAAAATGGGAAGTTGGGAGTGGTAGTGGTAAGAAAGGACTTTCAAATGATTATTTCATAAACAATTGAACATAGAGCCAGACAAACGGCGTTGCCAGCAACAATGAATCAAACCTATCTAAAAAACCCCCATGACCAGGCAGAAGTGAGCCGCTGTCTTTTACACCAGCCATTCTTTTTAATTTGGATTCGAGAAGGTCACCGAAGGTGCCAAATATGGCGGCTATTATAGCAATTGAACCAACAATAATTGAAAGTTCAGTAC
>JAJAZO010000356.1 GCA_026785745.1 Chitinophagaceae bacterium
CCCCTATTTGATTTTCTAAATGGTAGAATTACAATTCTCCGCCGATCGGCGGAGAATTGTAATTCTACCATTTAGAAAATCAAATAGGGGTATGGACATTGTAATAATAGGTTCGGGGAATGCAGCTGCGGTATTGGGGCGAAAATTTATTGCTGCCGGGCATGATATTATACAGATTTATAGCCGGAATGCAGCTGCTGCTACAGAACTTGCCTATGAGTGGAACAGCGAGTCAACTAATTATAAAAGTACCATCAACAAAAATGCTGATGTTTATCTTATTGCTGTTACTGATGATGCATTGGAAGATGTAACTGACCAATTAAAACTTCCCGGTAAGGTAATAGCACATACAGCTGCATCTGTTCCCAAAGAAATACTGAAGAATGTAAGTGAGCATTACGGAGTTTTCTATCCCTTGCAAAGCCTCAGAAAGGATATGACTACATTACCAGATGTTCCCATCTTTTTTGATGGTAACGATGCAAAAACAAAAAACATGCTGGAGCAACTTGCTCATTCCATTTCTGCCGGGCAAGTAGTGGAAGCAGGAGATGACGCAAGATTGAAATTGCATGTGGCAGCAGTAGTGATTAGTAATTTTGTCAATCATTTATACTCCCTGGCCGAAGATTATTGCCGCAAAGAAGGGCTGAATTTCAAACAGTTGCTGCCGTTAATTGAAGAAACTGCGGGAAGGCTAAAAAATACTTCTCCCAAACAAGCACAAACTGGCCCAGCCATCCGGCATGACAGTGAAACTATTCAGAAACACCTGGAATTATTGAAGGCGCATCCTCAATTGAAGAATATTTACGTATTGCTGACGGAAAGCATTCAGCAAGCAACATAATTTTTAAGCGCAGAGACGGGGAGGCGCAGAATTTCTTTACAAAACCATGTCTTTTAATTGTATTTGTCATCGCCTCCCCACCTCTGCGGTTACTTTTCCCAAACAAGTAAATTCATTACTTCATTTACCATTATTTTTGCTCCCCGCCTTTGCATAAAGCATCAGCGGACAAGCCTGAACAGAAATAATTAAGATGTACACTATTAAATTCAATTTTGAACAAAGGGGTTTAGAATCTGTAACGTTTACCAATGTTGAATCAGGTCAGTCGCTGCTGGAAGTGGCTTTAAAAAACGATATTGACCTTCATCATAATTGCGGCGGTGTTTGCGCCTGTAGTACCTGTCATTTATATGTTGATAAAGGAGCTGACTTTTTAGAAGAACTTAGTGATAAGGAAGAAGATTTTATTGACAGAGCGGTAAGTCCGAAGCTAAGTTCAAGATTAGGTTGTCAATGCCTGCTAAATGATGGCGGTGGGGAAGTGGAAGTAACGCTGCCTGACCAGACACAATTTTTAGGAGAATAAAAGAGAAGCTGCGAGTTATTAGCTATGAGCTTCGAGTTAAATACAAATAAACAGAAACAAGTAACCAGCATATGAGCCATTTTGAACCACCTATAAACTGGGCCGACCATGAAGACATTGCTTTAAAACTGTATGAACGGTTTGGTGATGAATTCAATGAGGGAAAAATTTATCGTATCCGTTTTACCGATTTATTGGAATGGATATTACAAATTCCCGGCTTTACCGGCACCAGGGAGCAAAGTACCGAAGGACACCTGGAAATGATACAGAGTGGCTGGGTGTATGAATGGAGAGATAGTCAACCCCCAACCCCTAAAGGGGAGTAAATACGTTTACTATATTTGAATACCGATTGAATTATAAAAAACATTTAATCCTCCGCTGTGGCGGAGATAAGCATTATGAATCTTCTCGAACTTTTTAAACCAATTACCACTTTTATCTTTGATGTAGATGGTGTGCTTACAGATGGCACAGTGCTGGTATTAGATAATGGCTTGCAGGCAAGACGGATGAATATTAAAGACGGGTTTGCATTGCAGATGGCTATAAAAAATGGATACCGGGTACTGATAGTTTCCGGCGGTAATTCGCCACAGGTAGCAAACCGGTTAGAAAAATTAGGCATTCATGATGTACACATGTCGGTAGGTGATAAAAAGACCTTTATTACAGATTACATGTCAAAAAATAAATTATCAAAAGAGCAACTGTTATATATGGCAGATGATTTGCCAGATTTGCCGGTAATGTCGGTTGTTGGTTTACCATGTTGCCCGGCCGATGCGGTAAATGAAATAAAGGAAGCTGTTCAATATATTTCCCCGTTAAAAGGTGGTGATTCCTGTGTAAGAGATGTAATTGAAAAAGTGCTGAAGCTGAATGATCATTGGAATTACAGGGAGGATGTGGCTTCAAAGTAAGTATTGTATCTTTCATTAAATTTTATTCATGAGATTGATTGCAGCCTTTTTGAAGCTGGTGCGACTGCCCAATCTCTTTTTTATGGCACTTACCCAGGTGCTTTTCCAGGTTTGCATTTATTACACTCTTTATAAAGGCAACATACCACCGGAAGACCTGGTTCGCTTTGTACTACTGGTTCTTGCTTCATTACTTATCGCTGCTGCCGGCTATATCATCAACGATTACTTCGATATTAATATTGATGAAGTAAACAAACCCGATAAAATGGTGGTGGATAAAGTAATTCATCGCCGCTGGGCTATTGCCTGGCATTTTTTGCTGAGTGGTGGTGGCATTATTCTTACAATTCTGGCAGTGCCTTTCGCACAAAAATGGTATTTGGTACTGGCCAATATTCTTTGTGTAGCACTACTTTGGTTTTATTCCACCAACTTTAAAAAAAATCTCCTCACCGGCAATATTGTTATCTCCTTGCTGACAGCCTGGACGATACTCATTATTTTCTTTTCAAAAGTAGATCTTGCTGATGCGTTTGGAGCAGGGGATACTAATCAGACAAAATTTTTCAGGCTTACGATTTTATATGCCGGCTTTGCTTTTATTATTTCTCTTATCCGGGAAGCAATAAAAGATATGGAGGATATGCCGGGAGATGCTAAATATGGTTGCCGCACCATGCCGATTGTATGGGGAGTAAATGCGACTAAGGTGTATGCTGCCGTTTGGCTGGTGGTATTGATTGCAATACTGATTATTTTGCAAGTCTATGTTTTACAGTTTAAATGGTGGTTGGCAGTTGCCTACAGTGTACCAGCAATTATTTTTCCGTTGATGGTGATTTTATTTAAGCTGAGAAAAAGTACAAACACCCGGGACTTTCATACGTTGAGTACAATGATGAAATCAGTTATGCTCACTGGTATTTTCTCTATGATCTTTTTCTATTATTATCTATGAACAAAATAATACTTGCTTCGCAATCTCCCCGCCGCAAACAATTATTGGAATGGGCCGAAGTGCCTTTTGAAATAGTGGTAAAAGAAACAGATGAACGTTTTCCTCCTGGACTGGAGCCGGATGAAGTAGCTGTTTATATTGCCCGTAACTTTGCTGATCTGTTTAATGATACGCTTGTTTATGATGATGATACCTTGTGTGCAAATATGGGCGCGCGTAAACAATTAGAGCAAC
>JAJAZO010000357.1 GCA_026785745.1 Chitinophagaceae bacterium
ATATTTATGCTTACAGCCTTGTCAATAAAATATCCATTCTGCATTCTGTCATATTTGATCTCAATGCCAAACTCATACCGGATCTGTTCAATATTTCTTTGCAGGGTTCTTTCCGAGATCTCAAAGCCATGATCTGATAAATAGTTTTTTAAAACCAGGAATGATGGAAACCTGGCTGATGCGATTTTTTCAACAATAAGGATATAGCGTTTGATAGTACCCTGCGTTGACATAACAATTCCCTGCTTTTAAACTAAAGGTAGTTTTTTCATTTTTAGTTCCCAACCGGTTCTCTTCTTCTGACTGAAAAACCAAGCCACCTTCATTATGTCCATTCACGATTCACCATTCACTAAATTACCTTAATTTCGGCAAAAATTAAAAGGCAATGGCCGATGTGATATTAATGCCCCGACTCAGCGACACCATGACAGAAGGTGTAATAGCTGCATGGCATAAAAAAGTGGGAGATCCAGTAAAAAAAGGTGACCTCCTTGCAGAAATAGAAACTGATAAGGCCACGATGGAACTGGAAAGCTATAAGGATGGCATCCTGTTGCATACGGGTGGCGATAAAGGTGTAAAGATTCAGGTGGATGATTTACTGGCCATTGTTGGTAAAGCTGGTGAAGATATTTCTTCATTACTCAAAGGTGGCAATGCAACTGCTGCTGCTCCTGTAAAAAAAGAAGAGCCTAAAAAAGAAACAACACAGCCAACAGCAACCACTAACCAGTCCGCAGTATCCGGTACACAACCAGCAGCTATTGATGTTTCCAAAATGCCTGCCTCGTCGGCAGACAGGGACGAAGTGGTGCTGATGCCAAGACTTAGCGACACGATGGAAGAAGGTGTAATAGCTGCCTGGCATAAAAATGTGGGTGATACAGTAAAGAAAGGTGAAGTGCTGGCTGAAATAGAAACGGATAAAGCCACCATGGAATTGGAGAGTTATAAAAACGGAACATTATTACATATAGGAGCACAGAAAGGTGAAAAAATTCCGGTGAACGGACTCCTTTGCATCATTGGTGAAAAAGGTAAAGTTGATGTTAATGCAATTGTGGCTGCGGTGAACAGCGGGGAGGTGAGCACAGGGTCGACAGTCAATGCTCCGGAGCAAGTTTCTGAAAGTCCTAAAATTTCTGCAGAACCTGCAAAGGAAACTGTTCAAACAGAAGCTTCTTCTGCAAACAATGGAAGAGTAAAAGCATCACCGCTTGCAAAAAAATTAGCCGCTGAAAAAGGAATTGATATAAAAGCCATCAGCGGCACAGGTGATGGTGGAAGAATTACTAAAGCAGATATTGATAATTATATGCCGGCGGCACAAACTGCTGCAACAACTGCTGCACCAAAAACGGTAATCCCGGCTGTTGTTCCTGTTTTCGTTGCCGGACAAGAAGGATACACCGACATTCCGAATTCACAGATACGTGGTATAATAGCCAAACGACTTGGTGAAAGTAAATTCAGTGCCCCGCATTTCTATCTTACAATGGAAATAAACATGGACAATGCCATGACAGCAAGGGCGCAGTTAAATGAAATAAGCCCGGCTAAAATCAGTTTCAACGATTTAGTAGTAAAAGCTGCTGCATTAGCACTCCGGCAACACCCGGCAGTAAATGCTTCCTGGATGGGTTCTACAATTCGTCGTTACAGTCATGTGCATATTGGTATTGCTGTAGCTATCGAAGATGGATTGATTGTTCCGGTGGTTCGTTTTGCCGATCAAAAAACATTACCCCAAATAGCTGCTGAAAGTAAAGAGCTGGCAGGTAAAGCAAAAAATAAGAAGTTACAGCCGAATGAATTTAGCGGCAACACATTCACTATCTCCAATCTTGGCATGATGGATATTGATGAATTTACGGCTATCATTAATCCTCCTGATAGCTGCATCATGGCAGTGGGAAGAATAAAAGAAGTGGTAGTAAAAAAAGGAGAAGGTTTTGCAGTAAGTAATTTTATGAAAGTAACATTGAGTTGCGACCACCGCAGTGTAGATGGCGCAACAGGGGCATCCTTCCTGCAAACATTCAAAAAATACCTGGAAAATCCGATTACGATGTTGTTGTAAAAAGTATTACTACTTCGGGATAATTATGAAAAGCTACTCAAACGGGTAGTTTTTTGTTTTGGCACACTGGTCTGGCAGGTTTGTTGCCGCTATCCTTTACTACTTAGAGTGTCTAAGTGTATGGCCTTAAACCAAAAAGATAAATCCGGAGGTTATAATACTCCGTAGATTTTGGTGTTATATAACAAGATAAAATCAAAACTATGCAAGACGAAGAATTAGATGAGTTTCCCTGGTCAATTTTGTTTTTAGTGACAGCAGCGTCATCCTTACTTTTTAATATCGCTTTAAAGATGCTGGATGGTAATTTTTCCAGCCTGCTTTTTTTTGTTAGTGGTTTCACTGCTTTTTTTGGAATAGTAAACTGGTTAGGGAAAATGCTGGCAAAACAAAGTGGAAAAAAAGGAAAAAGCGGTAGCCTCAGTTCATAATAGCTATCAGTCGTTTTTATTTTCCAACAACACTACTTTACCATCCATGGTAGAGGCTATAAGCCGCTGCTTGTTTAATACCCTTACAGTATTCACCATCGAATTATCAATTTTATAAGCCCATATTAATTTTTGCATAGCCGGGTCAATGGAATAGACAACACCGTTTTTTGTTCCAAAGAAAACACTACCTTCTTTTTCAATAAGCATAGAAGGAACATGTTCATATCCAAAACCGCAATGTAATTTCCAGGCGGCTGATTGTTTTTCACGGCTGGTAGCATAGGCAACGATTGTGTCCTGCATTGTTTTTGCATATACCCATTTGCCATCTGCTGAAATACCGATTGACTCACGAACAGTAGCATCATTATTTCGCCATAGTGTTTTTCCATCCTTACTATCAATAGCCGAAATGTATCTGTCTGGTGCCACTACATACACTATTCCATCATGAGCGACTGGAATACAAGCTGCCGGAGAATAATTTCTTATGGAAGAACCATTGTTCCATTTCCATACAAGAAGCCCTGTCTTTTCATCAAGTGCATATAAGTTCCTGTCCCAGGCACCAAAAATTATTTTTCCTTCATATAATAAAGGAGTGCTTACTACAGGGCCATCCGGTCCCGAAAATTTCCACAACACATTTCCGGTCTGCAAATCTAATTTTCTGTAAGTATGATCGCTGCCCCCGATAAATACAGCATCGCCGCTTATTAATGGAGCACCAAGAACTGCAGCCCCCGTTCCGGTTTGCCATTTCAATGTTCCTTCTTTTGCATCAAGGCAGTAAATAGTACCATCGCCTGAGCCAAATACAACCATTCCTGTTGCAACCGCAGGTGAAGAAAAAATTGCACCCCCGGTTTTATACACCCATTTCTGCTCTCCTGTTTTTAACGACAGGCAAATCATTTTTCCATTCTGGTTACCCACCATTACATTGTCATCTTCTACTGCTGGTGTAGAAATAATATTAGCATCCGAAGTAAATCTCCACAACTCTTTTACCTGGCTATATTTAATATTTATACTGTAATCCGGCCTTTTAAAATTCGCAGCCTTTGCAAACTGTCTTGTTTCGATCTTTACTCCTGTCCATGATTTTGATGTTTCCACACCCGGTCTTCTTTCTGTAAAAATCATAGAGTCGGCTCTTACATAAACCAGGTTAAACCCG
>JAJAZO010000358.1 GCA_026785745.1 Chitinophagaceae bacterium
CCTTCCGTAATTTGTTTGGCGACTGGTCATCCGATTCAAAATGGCTTGCTTATACCAAAGTAACCGAATCGCAATTCAAACGTATTTTTCTTTATTCGGTTGATCAGCAAAAATCATTTGCATTGACGGATGGGTTAAGCGATGCATCCGAACCCATATTTGACCCTGGAAATAAATACCTGTACTTTTTTGCTTCTACAGATGCAGGCCCTGTTATCAACTGGTTTGACCAATCAAATGCTGATATGCGGTCAACCAATTCTATTTATCTCGTTACACTGCAAAAAGAAACCATCTCCCCTTTTGCAAAGGAGAGTGATGAAGAAAAAATAAAAGAACCTGCTGATACTTCTAAAACAAAAAAAGAAGCAGCCCCGGCTGTAGATAAAAAAGCCAGCTCTCTTAGTGTTGATTGGGATGGAATTCAAAACAGGATTATTGATCTGCCCATTAAAGCCGGTAACTATGGTGCATTGGGAATGGGAAAAGAAGATGAGTTATTGTATATAGCTTATCCCGACGACGGAGGAACAGGCATGATGCATAAATACGATATAAAAAAACGTAAGGATAATGAGGTGATGGAAATGGATGGGTATCTTTTTTCTGCCGATGGCAAAAAGATGTTGTATGTGAAAGGTCCAAGTTGGGCCATCAGTAGTGCAGGAGAAAAAGGCGAACCCGGAAAAGGAATACTGAACACAGCGGATGTACAGGTGAAAATAGATCCCAAAGCAGAATGGCCGCAAATATTTGATGAAGCCTGGCGGGTGAACCGGGATTATTTTTATGACCCCGGTATGCACGGAGCCAATTGGCAGGCAATGAAGAAAAAGTATGAAGTGTTTCTGCCTCATCTTTCTTGTCGAAGTGATTTGAATAGCCTGATTCAATGGATGTGCAGCGAATTGGTGGTGGGTCATCACGGGTTAACGAATAGAGGGGAAGTGTTGCAAAATCCTGAAAAAGTAGGCGGTGGTTTATTGGGTGCAGATTATACAATGGATAAAAACCGTTATCGCATTAAGAAAATCTATGGCGGATTGAACTGGAACCCTAATCTGAGATCTCCTTTAACCGAACCCGGTGTAAATGTAAAAGAAGGCGATTACCTGCTGGCGGTAAATGGAAATAATGTTACGGCTGCTGATAATCTGTATCGCTTTTTTGAAAATACCGCAGGAAAAATTGTAGAGTTGACTATTGGGAGCAACCCGGATAATACGGGATCAAGAGTGGTGAAAGTTGTTCCGGTAGCCAATGAATCTGCTTTGCGCAACCGGGATTGGGTGGAAGGAAATCTGAAAAAAGTAAATGATGCTACCAATGGACAAGTAGCTTATGTATATGTTCCCAACACAGCTGGCCAGGGACATGAATATTTTAAAAGATATTTCTTTCCGCAAGCCAATAAGAAAGCCATTATCATTGATGAACGTTTTAATGGCGGCGGCTCATTGGCCGATTACTACATTGATATTTTGCAACGGCCTTACCAGGCACACTGGAATATGCGGTATGGAAAAGATTTAAAATCCCCCAGTGCTTCAATACAAGGGCCTAAGGTGATGATCATTGATGAAACTGCCGGTTCTGGTGGTGACATGCTTCCATGGATGTTCCGCAAATTTAAAGTAGGCACCATTGTAGGAAAACGTACCTGGGGAGGATTGGTAGGTATTTTAGGTTTTCCTGAATTTATTGATGGTGGTGGAGTAACAGCACCCAATCTTGCTATCTGGACAAAAGATGGGTTTGTAGTTGAGAATACAGGAGTAGCACCTGATATTGAAGTTGAACAATGGCCGGGAGATGTTATCAAAGGAAAAGACCCTCAATTAGAAAAAGCAATTGAAATTGCTTTGAAAGAATTGCAAAAAAACCCTCCGGAAGAACCCAAACGCCCAGCTTATCCTAATAAAGTGAAAAATTAATTTACTGCTATTAAAATAGGACTGTATGAAAAAAATCGTCCTGCTGTTAGGAATAGCCTTGTGGCAATTGTCATTAAGTGCAACGGTATTTTCAGACAGCAGCCTGCTTATTGCACTCAACCAGCAAATAGATAACCATGTAGTGGCACAGGATACGATTGACTTAGATGAATTATATGCCGCTGATTTTGTTTTCAGTCATGGTTCCGGAAAAATAGAAGGCAAAAAAGGCTGGTTTACATCGGTAGCAAAAGGAAGTTTCATTTCCCGCCAGCATGATTCAGTAACGGCGGAGCTGCATCCCAACCTTGCCATATTAAGAGGGAAACTTTCTGTACATAAAAAAGCAAAAGAGAAAACAGACCGATATTACCTGTATTATATCCGTGTATATGCCTACAGGGATAAGCGATGGCAGATGATTTCACACATCACCACATCAGAGTATCATCAACCTGCATTATGATATGGGTCAGGCGGCCACCTATTAACAGTTAAGAGGATTTATAAAGTATCCATGCAGGATTAACAATTGGCGGCACAGTCACCCTTTCTGCTATCTTGCGGTAGCGGTCGGCCAGTGTGCATAAATACTCTTGCGCCTTCGCTGCATAATCTTTCAACCCGGTTATGCCTGCTATCTTCCATTTTTCTGTCAGGTGATTAATGATATTGGCATAATCGAAAGTAGTATAGATGCCCATTTTTTCTGTGATTACAGAAAAGCGATTGAAGAGACTGTCTTTTTTTTCATCCTCATCCATCAGCAATGCGGGCATCGTTATTTTCTTTTTCATCATTTTTTCAAATGCCATTATAGCCCCATTCGGATCCACTTCAAATATTTTAGACATAAAACTCTTGTAAGCAGTTTCATGACGGGCTTCATCACCGGCAATCGTTTTGCAAATTCTTGCCAATACATCATCACCGGCCTTATCGGCCAGCTTACCGGTATTTACATGAGAAATTTTGGTGGCTCTTTCCTGGAAAGAAGTATAGATCATAGCCTGATAAGGATCCTGTTCCACTTTTGCATCAAAGCCATTGGTAATAAGATTATGGATGGTGATTTCTACGGCCTTCATATCAGCCCTGCCGGAGAGATACAAGTATTTATTCAGCAAATCACCGTGACGGTTTTCTTCCGCCGTCCATGACCTTGACCAGCGAACCCAGCCATTATCGCTGGCCATATTTCCTTCACCATTCATTCCTTTTAATAAATTAAAAAAAGACTGGTAGTTGGGCAAGGCTTCTTCGGTAATCATATTGCCTACCAGAGAACTTATCACTTCGTCTGGTATTCCATCACTTCTTTTGCGTAATTGTATAACCTGATCCATTGCATCTTTCTGTGACATATCAGGCAAAAAATCGGTGGGCTGCCAGCATTGTTGCGGATCTACCAGGTAATCATCTACTGCTTTGGCAGCCAGGCTGTGTAAACCAGCAATAACCTCTGCGTTTTTATTTAATTCATTCACATCGTGGATCATAAAAAATAGTCTTTAATTGGAACAGGGGAGAAAAGAGGTTGCCAGTCAGCCTTTATTTTGTATTCAGAAAACGATAGCAGAGGTTGTTTCGGCTTAGTATTCCCCTGCAATTTAACCCGAATACACCTATTTAGCCGGAATATTATTACTTACGAAAGTTATTACCTACGATATCAATGCAATAGTGATTGTTATAACCTGTAAAAATGATAAGTTGAATTGATTCCAGGTTTCAAAAACGGTTTATGCTGTTCCAGGGTATACAGATAGCTGGATAAAAAAATGGCCCGTAAAATACGAACCATTATAAAAATAAAGTTAGCCGGGGCATCCTCTTATTTAACCATAAAAGCAACAACCGTATCTCCCCACGATAATGAAATTTTCCCGCTTTTGTCTATTACAAAAGTCATTTTTTCATTGAGTGCATCCACTTTTGCCGGACTCACTTTCACCCGCAGCGCATCATCTGCTTCTTTATATTGTGTACCCCATTGTTTCCATGTTTTGTTGAAAATGATTGTCCATTCAGTTTCACCCGGTATGCTATACAGGCCGTACTTACCTGCCGGAAGCGACTGGCCTTCTATTTTCACATCTTTACTTACTTCGAAAACGGTAGCTTCATTAGCCCCGGTTCTCCATACTTGTCCGTAAGGGGCTAGCTCCGTTCCGATTTTTCTTCCTTTCAAAGAAGGCTGGCTATAATCAATAGTAACGATTGCACCGCTGCTGACAGTTTCTGTTACTATTGCCGGAGGGCTTGGTCTTTTTGATTTATCACTTTGACCACAGGCACCAACGGTAATGAGGGTTAATAAAGAAAAGAACAGTTGTTTCATATGTTTATTTTTTATTGTTTTTTGGCCACATGGAATTCGCCGCAATAATCATCCCGGTTGGTAAGAAGAATTATTAGGGCTCATTTCATACAATTTTATTTAGGTGATAAATATACGGAGATGTTCACTTATTAAAAGTAGCATCTTGATGAACGGTGGGCATTAAACTGATCCGATAAATAGTGTACCGCTTTGAATATTGAGGTTGTTAAAAATCAATTTGAACCACATAGTCACATCAGAAACATACCTGCCCGTCCGGCAGGCGGGGGTTTTCACATAGGTTAACCTGAAGCTATGTGTGTATTTCTAATGTGTTCTATCTATGTGGTTCCGGTCTATTTCAAAGGGAGACACTACCCCCCGACAACTGTCTTTCGGCACTGCAATAGTTTCCTTATATTTCCCCTATAAATTTTTCGGCATGGCATCACCACAATCCCCAGCGGATAACCAGGGGCTGGTTATCTCCTACCTCACCCTCCGCAAAGCAGTAGGCTTATTGGGAATGCTGCTGCCCTTCCTGTTGCTCTTCGGCTACTTTATTTTTGAAAGAGGGTGCACTTTCCCGCCATCAATCAGCCATTTCTATTATACTGATATGGGTAATTGTTTTGTAGGTACCCTTTGTGCGGTGTCGCTGTTTCTATTTTGTTACAATGGACATGATAAGGGTGATAAAGTAGCTGCTAAAATTGGCGGTTTATTTGCATTGTTGGTAGCATTATTCCCCACTGACTTTGGTGGCTATGCTGATATGCAATGTTCAAGAATGACGGATGGAGAAAACCCTGTTTCCAATATACTGCACTATGTATCGGCCACCATACTGTTTTCTACGTTTGCTTTTTTCTCATTAGTACAGTTTACCAAAACAAATAAGCCCGGCCGCATGGCAGGCCCTAAGAAAACGAGAAACAATATTTATAAAATCTGTGGTTGGGTGATTGTGGTGTGCATTGTGGGTATTGCTGTAGTCAGTTTTATACCCGGCTCTTTGTATAGTAAGATTAAAGCCTTTAAACCCACCTTTGTATTAGAAACAATTGCTTTGCTGGCATTTGGTTTTTCATGGCTTATCAAAGGCGAAACTTTTTTCAGGGATAAATCATCTGCAACAGATAGCAAATAATAATTGAGATTATTAAATAGCATTATTAAGTAATGACTCCCCTTCAACTAATACAGCATTATAAACTGCAACCGCATCCTGAAGGAGGTTGGTATAAACAAACCTATGCAGCCGATGAGATAATAAGTAAAGATGCATTACCCGTACGCTTTGGTGCTGACAGGGTTTTCTCAACAGCCATTTATTTTTTACTAGAACAGCAAAAATTTTCTGCCTTCCATCGTATAAAAAGTGATGAGTGCTGGCATTTTTATAGTGGCGATGCATTGCTGATATATGTGATAAATGCAGACGGAACATTGGCCATTATTCATTTAGGAAATGATATAGCAAAAGGAGAGTTGTTTCAGTATGTGGTGCCGGCCAATTGTTGGTTTGCCAGCAAACCTGCTCCCGGCAGTGCTTATAGTCTTGTTGGCTGCACTGTAGCCCCCGGATTTTATTTTGATGACTTTGAACTGGCAGATGCAGTTACATTATCAGCATTATATCCGCAGCATGCAACAATCATTTCTGAATTATGTCGGTAAAATAAAATTATTCTCTTGAGGAAAATTCAATAAAAAAAGGGCACCACCAGATGCCCTTTCAATTCCGTCAACACCTTTTTTTATTTCAGGTGTTTTGACAAGTGTTTCGCCATATCAAACATAGATACTTGTGCTTTGCCACCGAAAACAACTTTCAGTTTAGCATCACCATTGATCATACGTCTGTTGACTTTGTCCTGTAATTTGTTGGCTTTAATGTAAACCCAGATTTTCTTTACCACTTCAGTGCGGGGCAATGGTTTACTTCCTACTACTTCTGCCAGTGCAGCACTTGGAGTAAGAGCTTTCATAAATGCGGCTGATGGTTTACGGGCCGATTTCTTTTTTGCAACTTTCTTAGCTGCTTTTTTTACAGCTTTTTTAGCTGCAGGTTTTTTAGCTACTGCTTTTTTAGCTGCTTTCTTGGCGGGTTTTTTCTTTGTTGCCATTTGTTTTAAATTTAGAATGTTAACGGGTATTCAGTTTTTACATTGACAAATATAGATTATTTCCCTGCTAAAAGAAGTTTTCTGCCACTATGTTTATTCACTGTTAAAAAAGGGATAATTGCCTTTTGTCTGCTGTTGCCCTTCGTTTTGTTTTTGGGGTAGCAATAGTTCCATTTCCTTCTATACAAAAAACCGGGGTAGCCACATACCGGGAAGCCACTACAATCTGTGTATTACCTGCCTGCTGGTTGAACAATGTGTTCACCAGTTCCGGCTTATTATTGTTCCTGGATAAATGCGACAGGATAAGAAGCCGAAGCTCCGGGGATTTATAATTCATAAATAAATCCAGTGCCTGTGCATTGGATAAATGACCTTCATCACTGCTGATGCGTTTTTGCAAATGATAAGGATAGCTCCCATTAGCCAGCATATCAGCACAATAGTTGGCTTCCAGGAA
>JAJAZO010000359.1 GCA_026785745.1 Chitinophagaceae bacterium
CTACAATGCCAATGCAGAACAAGGCAAGAGCCAGAAATATGTAATAATTAATCGGCATATAATTCAAGTTTCGAGTTATGAGTAGCGAGTTACGAGTTAATGGACCCTACTCCTGGCTCGTAACTCACAGCTCATAGTTATTCCTTTTTCCCTATCACCACTGCACCAACCATAGCACTCAAAAATAAAATACTGCATATCTCAAACGGCACTACATACGTAGTGAATAATTCTTTTCCCAGGTTCTTAATCAATCCAATACTTCCTTCATTTACCAATGCCTGCTGTTGTTTGATGTCGGTGTCTTTTAATGCAGCCACTAATACTAATAATAAGCAACCACCTGCCACTGCTCCCGCCATTTTTAACCAACGATTCTTTTGTGGTTCTGTTTCTTTGTTCAGGTTCATCAGCATTATCACAAACAGGAACAACACCATGATAGCTCCGGCGTAAATGATAATATTTACAATAGCCAGGAACTGTGCATTCAATAATATATAATGGCCAGAAATGGCAAAGAAGGTAGCGATAAGCCACAGCACACTATATACAGGATTCTTGCTGGTAATCACCATCAAGGCGCTGAATATTGCCACCACTGAAAGAAACCAAAATAGTATTTGCGTAATATTCATACCCCCATCTCCGCCGGTTGGCGGAGAGCAATTAGTTTCGTTAATTAATTCTTAGCTGCTTTATCACCCAATGCTTTTTCGTATGCCTCTTTATCTGTAACAGGATTGGGTATCAGTAAATCTTCTTTCTTATATATAAATCCTTTTCTTCCATAATTGGCCGGCGCAAAGGTCTGCGACAAATAAATCGCATCTTTCGGACAAGCTTCTTCACACAAACCACAGAAAATACAACGCAACATATTTATCTCATACTTCGCTGCATATTTTTCTTCCCGGTATAAATTTTCTTCACCCGGTAAACGTTCTGCCGCTTCCATTGTAATCGCTTCTGCCGGGCAAGCCACTGCACACAAACCACAGGCTGTACAATTCTCTCTTCCTTCCGCATCACGATTCAGCACATGTAAGCCACGGAACACTTTAGAGAAAGTCCTTTTCTCTTCCGGGTATTGTATTGTCGCCTTCTTTTTAAACAGGTGACTGATAGTAATACCCATGCCTTTAACAATATTCCAGAGATAAATACTCTCTAAGAAAGTCATCGGTCTACGGTCTACTTCTTTTGCTCTTTGTGTTAACATATGCCTTTATTTCCGCCAAAAGGCGGATGATTTTAAATTTTCGCAAATATATATTTTGTCATCTGCATTGCTACTATCATCTTCCGTTGCGCCTGTTCCGCCCTGTGCGGGGTCGCACTCTTAATCGTTCGGTAATTCTACTCAACCCCATCCCGACCTTCCCCTAAAGGGAGAAGGCCATCATCACACAGCCCCTGCTTTTCACAATATCCTTTTTGCTTTAAACTATATCCTTTAAGCAAATTTTCAAATCGATAAGATATCAATAACCTAAGCCTCCACTTTAGAGAGTCAAGTGGTTTTACTTCTTCAACAACAATATCACCACCGCTGTAATTATCATATTCACTAAAGCCAATGGTATTAATTTCTTCCACCCTAAGTTCATCAACTGGTCATAACGGAAACGGGGAATCGTCCACCGAATCCACAAGAACAAAAACAGGAAGAAAGAAATTTTCATCATCATCACACTAAAGCTAATAAATGACATCCAGAATGAATTCAATCCCCATGAGGCTTCATTCACAAACGGAATATCGTAACCACCAAAATATATAGTCACCATTATCGCACTGCTGACAAACATGTTAATGTATTCTGCAAACAGGTAAAAGCCCAGCTTCATGGAAGAATATTCCTGGTGATAACCAAAGTTCAATTCATTTTCTGCTTCCGCCATGTCGAACGGCGTTCTATTACACTCTGCCAACGCACAAACAAAAAATATAATAAAGCCAAGCGGCTGATAAATAATATGCCAGCCATGTTGTACCTGGTTAGACACAATCTCACTCATCTTCAATGAGCCTGTCATAAATAATACCGCAATCAATGCCAATCCCATCGGCAATTCATATGATACCATTTGAGAAGCACCACGAATAGCCGCCATCAGGGAAAACTTATTATTCGATGCCCAGCCGCCAATCATTATTCCATATACACCTACACTTACTATACTAAAGGCCAACAATACACCCATGTCTACGTCAGCCACCTGCAGGGGAATTACATTTCCACCTTTTGTAATAAACGGAGCAGCCCATGGAATCACCGTACTTGTCAGCAAGGCTGTTATCATTGCCAATGCCGGACCTAGTATAAATAAAAATTTATTGGATGCTAAAGGGATAATTTCTTCTTTGAAAAATAACTTGCCCCCATCTGCCAATGGTTGAAAAATACCAAATGGTCCTGCCCTGTTTGGCCCAATTCTGTCCTGCAACCATGCAGCTACTTTTCTTTCTGCATACGTAGTGTACATGGCAATAAAGAATGACAGACCGACAATGCCGGCAATCAGCAATACTTTTTCTAAAACTAGCCACAAGTCTATAGACAATAAATACATGTTCTTTTATTATTGTTCTTTCTTTTCAAATGTTTTACTCGTTGCAGGTCCGGGCAATGCGCTGATGTCAACACTGTTCACATCACTGATACTGTGAATATCCATCAGCAATTTCGGTTCTCTGCCACCCATTACTTCTGCAATGGTTTCTTTTGGCATAATTAATCCCTGGTATTTATTCTGCGCAATAACCGAGTGACGGTTAATATTACTCACTCCTTCAATCACCCAATCACTTGCTTTCTTTTTGTGAAAGCGGCAAGTATTACAAATCCATCCGGGTTTACCATCATAGCTTTGCACTTCTCCCCATTCATCTTTTCTGGCAGTCACTCTCAATACATCATCACCTCTTTGCCATAGCGTTACTTTACCGCAACATGTAGAGCAATCACGGTGTGCATCTACCGGTTTGGTAAACCATACCCGATTTTTAAAACGGAATGTTTTATCTGTCAATGCACCAACCGGACAAACATCTATCATGTTTCCACTAAAGTCATTATCTATTGCTTTGGAAATATAAGTAGAGATTTCTGCATGGTCGCCTCTGTCCAATATTCCATGCACCCGGTTATCCGTTAATTGGTCGGCCACATAGGTACAACGATAACAAAGAATACACCTTGTCATGTGCAGTTGAATGTATGGACCAATATCCTCTAATTCAAATGTTCTTCTTTTAAATTCATACCGGGTGCCTTCTTTACCATGCTCATAACCCAAATCCTGCATATGACACTCACCTGCCTGGTCGCATATTGGGCAATCCAGCGGGTGATTCAATAACAAAAATTCCACCACGCCGGCTCTTGCATCCTGCACTCTTTCACTGGTAATATTTTTTACAATCATACCATCCATTACATTAGTACGGCAGCTTGCCACAAGATTCGGCATCGGTCTTGGATCGGCCGTTGAACCAGCAGCCACTTCCACCAAACAAGTACGGCATTTACCGCCACTACCCTGCAATTTACTGTAGTAGCACATTGCAGGCGGGGTAACATCACCACCGATTTTTCTTGCAGCGTTTAATATAGAAGTACCCGGAGCCACTTCGACAGTTATGTTGTCAATAGTGACTTTAAAATTTGCAGGTGCTTCTTTTTTTATTTCGTTTGTCATACCCCAGTCCGCCGCGGCGGAACTTTTAGTTTTCCTAATATCTGTTATTCATTCTTGTTATTAAAATCATTTCCCTGGAAACATTCCCAATCTATTTTACTCCTGCCAACTCTCCGCCGACTAGCGGAGCTGAGGGCAACGGGTCCGCATAATGCATCAATCCATAATTCCTTCTTTGTGCATCATCAGGATTAGTGATATGCCATTCAAACTCATCCCTGAAATGACGAATCGCTGCTGCCACCGGCCATGCCGCCGCATCACCCAGCGGACAAATCGTATTTCCTTCTATTTTCCGTTGAATATCCCACAACAAATCAATATCACTCATCTTTCCTTTTCCATTCTCAATGTTCAGTAATATCTTTTCCATCCAGCCGGTTCCTTCACGACATGGTGAACATTGACCGCAACTTTCATGGCGGTAAAATCTTGCCAGTGTATAAGTATGCTTTACCACACACTGTGTATCATCCAATACAATAAAACCACCAGAACCCATCATAGAGCCGGTTGCAAATCCGCCATCAGCCAAACTCTCATACGTCATCATTCTCTTTTCACCTTTTGCAGTTGTCAGCAAAAGATTAGCCGGAAGGATTGGAACAGATGAACCACCCGGAATACAGGCTTTTAATTTCCTTCCGTTGGCAATGCCACCACAATATTCATCACTGTAAATAAACTCTTCTACAGAAATCGTCATATCAATTTCATACACACCCTGCTTCTTGATATTACCACAGGCAGAAATCAATTTGGTACCGGTTGATTTACCAATACCGATTTTTGCATACTCTTCTCCACCTTCATTGATGATAGGAACCACCGCTGCGATTGTTTCTACATTATTCACAACGGTAGGGCAATCCCACAATCCTCTAACTGCAGGAAATGGTGGTTTAATTCTTGGATTACCTCTTTTTCCCTCTAAGCTTTCCAATAACGCCGTTTCTTCACCACAGATATAAGCACCGGCACCACGTTGTATATAAATTTCACAATCAAAGCCGCTGCCTAAAATATTCTTACCAAGGAAGCCATTATTCTTTGCCTCTTGTATTGCTTGCTCTAATATGTCAACTATCCATGAATACTCACCACGGATATAAATGTATGCCCTGTTAGAACCTAATGCAAAAGACGACGTAATCATTCCTTCAATCAATAAATGCGGAATGAACTCCATTAA
>JAJAZO010000360.1 GCA_026785745.1 Chitinophagaceae bacterium
GTATTGGGTTTTTCTCCCAAACTTATTGCACAGGTTTTTTATAATGAAGGTGCTGTGGATATTACCGGTGTTATTAATGGCATTGATGTGCTGGCAGAAAATAAACTCTTTCATTTTAATGATTATATCACCGCTGGCTCAGGTATTGATATCAGCCGAGTGCCTAACAGTATTGTATTGGGAAAGGGGCTGGCTGAAAAACTACTGGCTGAGGTGGGTGATGTGGTACAGGTAACTACATCGAAAGGTGAACGTTTCCAGTTGCGGGTAGTGGGTTATTTTCAATCGGGCATTGCAGAACTGGATAAAGTGCAGAGCTATGCATCGGTAAGCACCGTGCAAAAATTATTGGGTAAACCGGGTAACTATATTACCGATATCCAAATAAAGATGAAAGATATCAATATTGCACCGGCCGTAGCAGCGGAGTACCGGCAATTGTTCCGGGCCGATGCAGAAGATATACAAACAGCCAACTCACAATTCGAAACCGGCAGTTCTATCCGTACACTGATTTCTTATACTGTTGGCATTACATTATTAATCGTTGCAGGGTTTGGTATTTACAATATTCTCAATATGATGATCTATGAAAAAATGGATTCCATTGCTATTTTAAAAGCTACTGGTTTTTCCGGCAGGGATGTGAAAAGGGTTTTTCTCATCATTGCATTAAGTATCGGTTTCTTTGGCGGCCTGGTTGGTCTGCTATTGGGTTTCAGCTTATCTTCTGCTATTGACCAGATTCCTTTTAATACTGCTTCACTGCCTACTATTAAAACTTACCCGATTAATTACAACCCGTTGTTTTATATTATAGGAATTGTTTTTTCATTGATCACTACTTACTTCGCAGGCTGGTTCCCGGCCCGTAAAGCCAGTAAGGTAGATCCTGTTGTTATTATAAGAGGTAAATAACTATGAGTGAAATAATACTGGAAGCAAGGCACATCAATAAAAGTTTTCACGACCCTGTAACTGTACCGGTATTAACGGATATTACTTTTTCTATTAATAAAGGGGAGTTTGTTTCCTTAACGGGTAAATCGGGTTGCGGTAAATCTACCCTGCTTTACATCTTATCTACGATGGATACCGATTATGAAGGAGAATTGTTAATTGATAACGAATTATTGACAGAAAAAAAAGAAGCTGCGCTGGCCCGTATCCGAAATGAAAAAATAGGTTTTGTATTCCAGTTTCATTATTTATTAAATGAGTTCAATGTATTACGCAACGTCATGCTGCCGGGGTTAAAACTCAATAAATACCCGGAGAAAGAAGTAGAGCACCGGGCCATGGAGAAGTTGAAAGTCCTCGGTATTGATCACCTGGCTTTTAAAAAAGCCAACCTCATATCCGGTGGCGAAAAACAACGGGTGGCCATTGCCCGTTCCTTAATCAATGACCCGCATGTCATCATGGGTGATGAACCAACTGGTAACCTCGATAAAAAAAACAGTGATATCGTCTTTGATATTTTCAAACAACTGGCAAATGAGTTTAATCAAACATTGCTCATTGTAACACATGACCAGAGTTTTGCAGAAAGAACCAACCGCACTATTGAAATGGAAGACGGAAGAATAATCAACCAGTAATTTTTCCTTACCTGGCTACTGCTTACTACAACAATCATAGCCAGTTAATGTTTGATGAAAAAGTAAAACATTATGGTGGCCTGCATATCGCCGCAATAATGCAAGCATAGGCAGAATGCTTGCACCTACAGGAGACTAGCCGGTATCGGTCAGTCTCTTTATTTGATACCTATTGTTTACTTACTTCCTTATCGGCTGTAGCTTCCAATAGGTCAGCGAACGCCATACCCATTCAAAAGGTCCAAAGCGGAAATAACGCAGCCAGATGGATGAGAAGATGAGTTGAAATATCCAAACAGCAAATACTACATAATACAATTCATGGAACCGTAGTTTATTGTAATTGCCAAACCCATACCCAAAGAAAAAGAACGTACAGATAATGCTTTGCATCAGGTAATTGGTAAATGCCATTTGCCCAACACTAGAAAGAGCCTTCATCAACCAGGGTACTGCATTGCTTCGGAAGATGAGCATAATTAAACTGGCATGCCCGATAGTAAGAGGTATGCGGCGCAACTCTGTAAAAACATTGTGAGAAACCCGCCACCTGTCTGCATAAGCACCGGCACTCGAAAAATTCATCATGGATTGATCAAATATCATCCACGCCACGGGTATTCCGATGCCATAACCAATCAGCATCCACATGGCATAAGTAGAAGTCTTTAGCTTATTACTAAAAAAGCCCCAGCCAAATAAGGCCATACCGAGAAACATCATGCAAAGCATATCCCAGGGGTCGCCATACATATAACCTATTTCGCCATCTGCATTGTTGGGAATAAAATAAGTGAAAATGGTAAGATAACCAGATCGCATCTTACGGAGGTTTTCATTGGTTAAAGTCGTATCGGGCTTACCTTGTCTGGTTTCAATTTCGGTCCACTTTGCAATAGCACCCTGCTGCTCAGGTGTCAGTTCTTTTTTTTCTTTCTTTGCTGTCATGGCTTCGGAGTAAGCGGCTCTTTTATCACGGAATTCATTCCAGTTCCATTCCTTTTTTATCATTGCAAATGCTACACAAACCAGTGCAATGGCAACTAACCATTTTGGTTTTAGTTTGCGGAAAGCAAATAACAGCATGCCACACAAACCATAGAAAAATAAAATATCCCCCTGCCATAATATTACAAATGCATTAACGAGGCCAAAGAATACTAACCATAACAAACGGCGATAATAATATTCAGCCACCGTAGCCTGACCGGGTACTTCTTTTTTATTCAACATAAATAACACCATTCCTGCGCCAAAGAGCATAGAGAATAAGCCCCGCATGGTGCCCTCAAACAAAGTGAATACCGTGGCGAACGTATAATAATCCTTGCCGCTGCGTGGGCTGGTTACAAGCGGATACCACCAATCCCAGTTGATGCCAAAGCCCGGGATGTTCATCATCAATATACCCAACAGGGCCATACCACGTATGGTATCAATGCTCTTGATACGGTCGGCGGTAGCGATTGGTTGTGTACCCGTAATAGTAGAGGAAATATGTTGGTCCATAGAAGGGGTTTAGTTGTTGTTTAAAGAACTGGCCTCTAATGTTTATTCAGCTATGCAGAATAGAATTCACGAAAACAGGAACACAGATTACACAGATTGAACGGATTAACGCAGATTTATTCTGCTGCGCAGAATAAGAATACAAATACAGTTAGCCATCGAATAAGACAAATTTTATGGCCTCTATGTTATTCATTTTGTACTCTCTGTGTTTAATAGTTTTTTGTTGGGCAACCATTTCCGGTACACTAAACATTGCCATAACCACTCCAGCGGCCCTTTATTATAATACCGCAACCAAAAAACAGAGAACACCACCTGCACCAATACTATCTCTGCTACCATAAAATACAATTCCCATTGCTGCAGCCTGCCGAAATAACCAAAGCCATAGCCATAGAAAAAGAACGTACAGATAATGGTTTGTAATATATAATTGGTAAGTGCGATGCGGCCAACGGCCGCCAATGCCTTCCACACCCAGTTGAATACTTTCATCCGCAGCAGCCATAATATTAACGCCGCATAGCCTGTGGCCATCAATATTCTTTCTATTGGGAAAAACTGGTTGTAGGGAATAGGTTTTTTTTCAATGTATTTGGCATAGTCCACTAACCTGATACACTGCATATTCACCCTGAGCCAGGCTAATGCTAAACCAGCAGCAATAGCGATTAATGCAATGACCAGATATTTTGACGTAGCAAACCGGGAACTGAAGAAACCTATACTAAGCAAGGCCATTCCGAGAAACATGAGTGAACCTATATCCCATATACCAATCTTGTACAACCAGGAAGATTCTTTCTGCTGCGACCTTGACATGAGGCTATAAGCTACTTTGCTCCATTGGGCCCGGATGGTTTTGTTGGCCGCTTTCGCTGTAGCAGAATCATACTTCAATCCTTTTACTGTTCCTTCCCAGGTGCCTTTTTCTTCCGACTGTTTTTTTGTGAGAGTGTCGTTCTTTTTGGCAAGAGAATCATTCAGTCTGTTTTTTAATAGTGTGTCTTTCAGCAACACGGTATCTTTTGTTCTGTCAATACTGTCTTTTTTTGCACGGCTGCTGCTATCTGCTTTGAATTTTTTTTCTACCGCCATCACCGCCGTATATTTTTTATAATTCTTTTTATCATCGGTATAGTTCCAGTATTGTTTGCCGCAATAAATTAAAGTGCAAACGATAGCGGCAATAAAAAATGCCCTGGCTTTCATTTTTGTAAATGCAAAAAGCAGGATACCCATTACGCCATAGGGAAACAATACATCTCCCGGCCATAATAATATAAAAGCATTGAAAACACCGAAAGCCATAAGCCACATCATTCTCCGTATGTAAGCATCGGCATTACCAATAGCAACGGGGTGTTCTTTTTTTTGCAGGAATAAAAGAACTCCGGCACCAAATACCAGTGCCAATAAGGAAAGCATTTTCCCTTCAAATAAAAGAGAGATAGCGGTCATCAGTTTATAATTGCCTCCGTGGGTCCCATTATGATACAACAACTGCTCATTGTTAGTGAAGCCACCAAAGTCCCAGATACTGATAACTAAAATGCCAAAGAGTGCAAAGCCTCGCAATACATCTAAAGAAAAAAACTGGAAATATTTATCGTTAGGAACAGCCAATGCCTGTTCAAGCACTGCATCCGGAGGAAGAAGTAGTAAGGCTCATTAGTGTTGGTTTTGTTGGCTTCCTTCGGGTAACTGAAATTAAATGTACTGTATAATAAGATGAATAGAAATAAAAGATAAAATGCAGATGGCCTTTTTTTATCTGCCAGTAATTGCCACCGCTTATCCTTTTAAAATGCCGCTTCTTCCCTTTACATGAATTAAGATTAGTTGCATTTCTCTTATCTTCGGTTTCCTTTCAACTATAAGAATATGAAAATTGGCTAAGGTTCGGCTATTCTGCGCAGAACCTGACTTATACGGCTCCGTTAATTACCGGCAACACCTGTGTTGCCTACTATCATTCTAATTTTCATAATTTCAAAGATTATCAATCATGTCACAACCAACTTATACTAATAAGCTGTCTCATTTTTTTTCACTCGTTAAACAATCGTTGCGTGGCGGCGAGTATGATTATACACAAGGAAGCATCAGGGCGGCTATTGTGTTACTGGCTATACCTATGATTCTTGAACTAAGTCTTGAATCGGTGTTTGCCGTAGTGGATATGTATTTTGTAAGCCATTTGCCCAACAGTAAAAATGCGATGGCGACTGTTGGTCTTACAGAGTCAGTTATCGCATTGGTTTATACTATTGCCATCGGATTAAGTACCGCTGCAACTGCAGTAGTAGCAAGAAGAGTCGGAGAAAAAAATCCTGAGGGAGCAGCACATGCCGGAGCACAGTCCATGCTTATTGCATTAATCGTAACAATTCTTGTAAGTGTTGCAGGGGTAATATTTGCTGCTGATATATTAAGGATTATGGGTGCTAAAGAAGATGTGATAAGGGAAGGGACAGTGTTTACCCGCATCATGCTTGGCGGAAGCCTGGCTATTATTTTACTGTTTCTTATCAATGGAATTTTTCGTGGCGCCGGCGATGCGGCAATGGCCATGCAAAGTTTGTGGATTGCCAGTATCATCAATATCTTTTTATGTCCGATGCTGATTAATGGCTATGGACCTTTCCCTGAACTGGGATTGAAAGGGGCTGCCATTGCTACCACCATTGGTCGTGGCATTGGTGTTTTGTATCAATGTTATCACCTGTTCAGCGGTAAACGGACGATTAAGTTAACATGGCCACATTTTAAATGGGATTTGCCGGTAGTAAAAACATTGTTTACCGTGGCATGGCCGGCTACATTGCAGTTCTTTATTCAGAGTGGTAGTTGGATTGTACTTGCCTGGTTAGTTTCAAGTACAGGAAGCACCGATGCCAGTGCAGGTTACCAGGTAGCGATAAGAAATGTGGTGTTTTTTATTTTGCCCGCCTGGGGATTGAGTAATGCGGCTGCAACATTGGTTGGTCAGAACCTTGGCGCAGGGCAACCACTGAGGGCAGAGCAGAGTGTATTGCTTACTGCAAAATATAATGCGGCATTTATGTCTGTCGTGACGGTATTGTTTTTATTCTTTGCATCACCAATCATAAGCATATTTACTAAAGAACCTGAAGTACACCATTATGGTACCCTTGCTTTACAAATAATTGGAAGCGGCTATATTTTTTATGGTATTGGCATGGTGATGATACAGGCTTTGAACGGAGCTGGTGACAGCAAGACACCCACCTGGATAAACTTGTTTGGTTTCTGGCTGTTTCAGATACCGCTTGCTTTTTTATTGGCTAACGTATTTAAGATGGGGCCAACAGGAGCCTTTATCGCCATCCCTGCCGCCGAATCAGTACTGGCCGTTGCTGCCTGGTATTTTTTCAAAAAGGGGAACTGGAAGAAAGTGAAGGTTTAAATGATAACTGATAATTAGTAGATGATAGTTTTTTGTAGTTAATGTTTCATTTCGGGCTTCCCGCAATTCTTAATACAAAGAACTATCATCTTTCAGTTTTCATCTGAAAGGGTTTTATTACTTTTAGTATATTATTTTTTTAATATGAACAGCAACGTCCTTGACCAGAACCGGGTGCGGCAGGTATTTTTTATTATCCTGATCTTATTGCTGGGTATCCTGCTTTTCTTTGAATTGTCTTCTTTCCTTCCGGCACTGCTCGCAGCTATTACACTTTATATCCTATTGCACAAATGGATGTTTTATCTCACCGAAAAGAAAAAGTGGCGAAAAGGATGGACAGCCCTGTTGCTAATGCTATTTTCATTTGTCGTTATATTATTGCCTGTAGGACTGCTGGTAAATATGCTTTCTTCTAAAGTAAGCTATGCCGTACAACATTCAGATGAACTGGTAGCAGCCTTGAAAAAAGTGGTAGGAAACCTTGAAACCCGGTTTGATGTAACCATTGCCAGCGATGAGAATATTAATAAGCTGGGCAACACAATTACCAAAAGTCTTCCGGGTATACTTGGTGCTACCTTTAATACACTCACTACTATCTTCTTCATGTATTTCATCCTGTACTTTATGCTGGTAAATGGACGCTACATGGAAAATGCCCTGTATGAACATGTTCCGCTTACAGATTATAATGTAAACCGTCTTGGAAAGGAAATACACATTATGGTAATGTCGAATGCTATCGGCATTCCGCTGATTGCTTTTGCACAGGGGGTGGTTGCACTGGCGGGTTATTTAATTATTGGGGTAAAGGAGCCTTTCTTCTGGTTTGGCGTTACCTGCATTACAGCTATGCTGCCGGTAGTGGGTGCTGCAATAGCTTATGTACCGCTGGCCATCATACTTTTTGCTAACGACGAACCTAATAAGGGCATTGTGATGCTGATATTTGGTTTTGGCTTCATTGGTACGGTAGATAATGTACTTCGCTTTACGTTATTGAAAAAGCTGGGTAATGTTCATCCCCTGACAACCGTGTTTGGTGTTATTATCGGGCTAAGTGTATTTGGGTTTATTGGTTTGATATTCGGGCCGCTGCTTATTTCACTATTTATGCTGCTGCTGAAAATCTATTCCAGTGAGTTTATTACCAAGCAGCGGGATATCAATAAGGTAATGGAGAATTGATTTCAGCCACAGATTACACGGATTAACGCAGATTATTGAAACTGCTAACGCCGTTTTTTTTGCACTGCCAAGTACCAATAAAACACTGAAGGCAAAAATATTTACTACAGGCCGGTAACTATTTTTTATTTAACTGTATTCATTTGTATTATTAGTACTATTCGTTGCCGACTTGTATTAATCTGTGTTAATCCGTGTAATCTGTGGTTGAAATCAATTCTCCATTACCTTATTGATATCCCGCTGCTTGGTAATAAACTCACTGGAATAGATTTTCAGCAGCAGCATAAATAGTGAAATAAGCAGCGGCCCGAATA
>JAJAZO010000361.1 GCA_026785745.1 Chitinophagaceae bacterium
GGCAGGCAGATTCTGGTCTTTGTTCATTTAATTTTTAAGTTGACGTTATAAAAAAGCACATAGAAATCCAACGGCGACATATAAAAGAAATCGCAGCATTCTGAAGAGATAATGCGTCCATTTTTTTCTTGGGGTATGGGTGTGGGCATGTACTTCCATTGTTAAGTTATAAGTTTTAGGTTATCAGCTTTTTTCATTTCAGGTGATATTCCTTTTTTAATAAAGCCATTAGTTTTTCAGCACTTTTTAATGCTTGAACCAGACTTTCCCTTTCTCCTTTTTTATTAAAAGATCGCATTTGGCAATAATTTGCATAGTTTAGAAAATCCTCTCTTTTATTTGAGAGTAGTGGAAAAGATTTTTGTTTAAACGAATCCACCTTACTGCTTGTAATAGAAAAGTCCATAATCTCGTCCATAAACCATGAATCAAAAATTTGGTTCCTCGCTTTAATAACTTCATTGTAAGTCCAAAGCTGCAGATCAAGGGTATTTTTTATATCTCTTATAACCTTGTCATAGGCAGCAATATTATACACAACGTTTTGTTTTTTAAAATAGCGAAGGCCGCCTGAACTTATTAATTGCTGTAGTGTGACATTTTGAAGTGAGAGGATCAAATTTCTTGTACCAAATCTTCCATAATAATACCAGGTACCGGATGGAATATCACCAATGGCTTTCGTGTGTACCAGTAACCTGAAACTGTCAACCTTGGGTATTACAAAATCACTCTCGCTAATAAGGGCATTTAAGATGGATGTATCAGCTTTCAGGTCTTCGTATAATGTTAGGGAGTATTGTTTTTCCCTGTCTCTTTCAATCTTATGCTCCAACTGATACTCTGCTAAAAACCCACAGAACACAGCGAGGAACAACATTAAAAATTCCCAGAAATAATGGGTCCATTTTTTTCGGGCGGTATGTGCATGGTGATGTACTTCCATAAAAAATTTAATTGATGTGGTATTCTTGTTTCAGCAACTCAATCAGCTTTGTAGCTTTTGATTTTAGCTCATTTCCTCTTATTATATTTCCTAAAGTACTTATAGTCAAATATTGCAACTGGAATGAAATATTATTAATAGCTATTATGTTGTCAGTTATTAATTGAGGATTATTTGTTGGTCTTACAAATTTGAAATCGGAATCCATGGCTTTATACAAAAGATCAGCATTGAATATATTCCCGCCCATTTCCCTAAAACTGTTTTTTATTCTTGTGTCAGATTCATCCCATTCCTTTAATTTCTTAACCGATCCGTCATATGTCAATATATTGCTGATTACACTTTCATTTTTTATCAACCGGAGATTCCCTGCATTTTTTAATTGCTGCATGGTTCCATCGGTACTTACAAATGGCTGCCCATAAAATACATGTCGTGCAAAAAAATAGGTTGCATTACCCATTTGTTTATGCATTCCGGTGTTTAGCAACATCATTAATGAGTCCATCATAATCCTTTTTTCTTTTCTTAATTGGACGTAGGACTCAAGGTCAGCTGTATCTGCTTTTAAATCCTCAATTAATGAATAAACATATTTTTTCTCCCGTTGATTCTCGATGGTGTGTTCCAATTTGTACTCTGCAAGGAATCCACAGAACACAGCTAGGAACAACATTAAAAACTCCCAAAAATAATGGGTCCATTTTTTTCGGGCGGTGTGAGAGTGTGCATGTACTTCCATATAATATTTTATTTTAGATGATATTCTTCTCGTAACCCTTCCTGCATTTTACTATTCAGGTTGCTATAAATTCGATATTGCGAATCTCCCGTACCCTTTAAAATAGTTTTATAGACGCCGGTGAGATTCGTGGCTGGTTTTCTTTCAAAATTTTCAGGGTTGTCAAAATGAAACTGTACGTCCCCGCCGGTTTTTTCATACTCTTTCAAAAAGGTAACAAAAAACTCTTTAGATTTTGAAGCGATACTATCGTACCATTTCATATCATTATATTTTACCAGAAACGGCCAAATGTTTTCACGGTAAAAAACCTCTTCAAACGCATTTCTTTTTCGCAGGTTGGCGATGGCTACAGATAAATCGCCGGTGAGTTTTTGCAGTTTACTGCTTTTGAAGTACCGCAGTGAACCTGAATTTTTTAATTGTTCTAATATTGCATCCCCGGGTTCAAAAAAAGAAGGGCTAAACGTATAATAGCCATACAACAATTGAATGGTAAATGTATTGGAACAATTGATAATGCTACTGTCCTGAAAATAGGCTTGCAGGTATTTCAACGCCGCATATTTTCTCTCCCGGAAAATTTTCACTGTTTCCAAAGCAACAGAATCACTTTTGAGTTCATCATAAAAACTGGCGGCCAGTTCCTTTGCCCGGTCTCTTTCAATTTTATGTTCCAATTGGTACTCTGCCAAAAACCCGCAGAACACAGCAAGAAACAACATTAAAAACTCCCAGAAATAATGGGTCCATTTTTTTCGGGCGGTGTGGGTGTGGGCATGTACTTCCATAAATAAGATTATTTCAGGTGATATTCTTTTATTACCAATGCCAGTGTTTCTTCAGCCAACTTTTTTTCTGACATATTATCTCTGATGTGTTGCAGGTAAAGTGTTTTTACCTGGATTATATATTTTAATAAAATTTTTTTATCGGTATCTGCAAGCTTTAAGATGGTAATATCTGATGGCAAGTCCATACGACCACCCCTGCTGACAATTGTATCTACAACCAGTTGCTTTTCTGCAAATGCCCTGGTTGCTTTTTCAATAATTAAAGGATCAATGAGTTTCTCAAGGTGCTGGTTGATTTGTGTTGCCAGTTCTGCCTGAAGCGATTCGTATTCTTTAAAGTTGCGTACCAATACATCATATTTTATCAATGCATTTGAAACATTTTTTTTACGTATCAGCCTCAGGTTACCACCATTTTTTAGCTGTTGCATGGTTCTGTCCGATGGGAAGAATCGCAAAATATCCCAATAAGGGAATTCGTAAAGTTGATATACTTTTCTTCCATCCTTAAGATATTCATCGTTGGCAATAATATGAAACAATGTATCCAGTTCCTTGATGCGTGACTTTCTTAATTTGATTAATCTGTTTAATTGGGCCGAATCTGATTTCAGGTCTTCAACCATAGTTTGCATAAATTGTTTTTCCCTGTCTCTTTCAATCTTATGCTCCAATTGATACTCTGCTAAAAACCCACAGAACACAGCAAGGAATAACATTAAAAACTCCCAGAAATAATGGGTCCATTTTTTTCGGGCGGTGTGGGTGTGGGCATGTACTTCCATAGTTAGTTTGTGGTTTATTTCCGATAGCTATCGGGATTATTATTTTATCATTGCCTGCTCAGGACTCAATGCTTCTCTTCTGTTTCTGCTATCCCTGTTACCTGCGGTACGTTAATATTGCCTCCATAAAACAATGCATTCAGAAAAAGTTTATTTGTACCATACCAGGTGCCCCGGAAATTGGGATCATCACTGAACATAATTACTCTTCCGCTTCCTTCTGCACCTATTAAAATGGCGGCTGAATTTTTCACCTTCTTCAGTGTGGTAGGATGAATGTATCCACCGATCAGCGGGTCATTGCTGTATTGGGTAACCGTACTGTAAGGATTAACGCTGGGTTGCAAAAAAGTAAGCCCGTTCCTATACACAGATACTTTGCGGTTGGTGAATCCAAAACCAATGGGATGTGTAGTATCCAAATCAACACGGAAAATAGAACCACCCATCGCTTTGGCACCTTCAATATGCACCGCCATATCAAAATCCTGACGGGCAGGAATTCCTTTGGCACTGTCAACCGGCAATAATTTTTCTTTGGTGAACCCATTTTTGATAGCCCATTCAGTGCCTGTTTTTATGGTGATCAATGTATTGCCGGCCTGCACCCATGCTTTTATTTTATCAGTGCTGGTTTTATCAAGCAAAGAATAATTACCTGAAACCATGATCATCGTATTGTAGCGGCTAAGGTTTGCACGGCCGGTATTCAAAATATCCATTTTGGTAATTGGCATCTGCAATCGCTGATCCAGCAGGTGCCAAATAAATCCTGCTTCGGAAGCCGCTACACCCGTCCCGATGATCATTACCACTTCCGGTTTATTCAACGTACGAACATACCCGCTGCCCATGTCTATACCGCCGGCATTGTACCCGGTATTTAAACTGTAAATTGTAATTGCCGATTGAATGGCTGCTGCAGTAATGACACGATGCAATGAATCAACGGAAATTTTTTGCTGGTTCACCGGAATAATAACTGTTCCATAGCCGAAATTTTTATTTTTCCCGTTTATCATTGCAGTAAAAGGCCGGAAAGCAGATTGAACTATCACTCCGGTATTTTGCAAATGGTAAATTGCTTTATGAATATTATAATCAGTATTGCTGATCACATAAGCATAATTGCTCCTGGGTGGGGTTGCAGGAACATGAACAGGAAGTACCGTTATCCGGTTACCCGGATTGAAAGAAATTTTTAGTTCAGCATAAGGAAGATTGTAGGCATGCACCAGGCTCCATGCCGATGCATCATAAAACGAACTGTCGATATAAGTGATCTGTTTTTCAAATACAGAACGTACCATGATATAATTATCCTGAGCCGTAGGAACGTAATACGTTTTGCCTGCTTCAAAGATTTTTCCATCGCCGGTAGTTGTATTATTTACTTCATACACTTCAATCTCATGGAGTAAAAGCATACTGACAAACGCATTTGTTCTTGTTGCATCATTGGCATCGCCAAACAAGTATCCTTTGATGGGTGATTTTACCTGTTGCTCTTTGGATGCCCGGTAAAATTCTTTCCGCATTTTCAGCAGCATGGCTTTTTCCTTCAATGATGCCCTGACTGTAGTGAGTGATGCTGTGAACTGGTTGCGGATAGTAAAAGCAAAAGTGATGGGAATGGTGTTTGTTTCCTGTACATGCCCGCGGCTGCTGGCCTGTTCAAATAAAAACCCTGCGCCGCCGTAGAAATTTATATAGCTGCTTCCATATCCTGGATATAGCTTGTCATAGGCTTCTTTGGTAAAATACATGGAGCCGATCTTATCAGTGGCCTGGGAAAAATACTCTGCGTATTTTGGATAAACAGTTTTATATAAATAATCGGGCACTACCGGATTGTTACTGGCATCTTCTCCCGGGTCAAAATAAAAAGTAGCGTTAGTTCCCATTTCATGATGATCTGTTTGTACATAAGGCCGCCACTGATGAAAAAATTTTATACGGTTTCTTGTTTCAGGAAAAGTGCCGAGGAACCAATCACGGTTCAGATCAAACCAGTAATGATTAAACCTTCCTCCCGGCCATATTTCTGTATGCTCCCGGTCAAGCGGATCGGCCACCACCGGAGAGGCTTTATGCATATTGGCCCAATGAGTATGACGGTCACGTCCGTCAGGATTGATAACGGGATCCATCAGTATCACCATTTCACCCAGCCATTTTATTGTTTCCTCGTTTTCTGATGCGGTGAGGTAGTAAGCAGTCAGCATGGCTGCTTCGCTGCTGGAGGGTTCATTGCCATGGACATTGTACCCCAGATGAATTACCAAAGGGATATTTTCTGTATTGCCAGTGACTTGGCCGGCAATATTGGCTTTTCGTATTTCTTCCAGCCGCTGATGATTGGAGGGAGAGGTAAAAATGGCGGTTATCTGTTGCCGAAGCTCAAATGTTTTCCCGATCACCTGCACAGTTACCCGGTCAGATAAACGATCCAGTTCCCTGAAATACTCCACCAGTTTATCATGCCTTGTATGATGGGCACCGATGGCATAACCCAAAAATTTTTCAGGTGTGGGGATAGCGGGGTTCATATTGCCGGCCCCCGGGTAAAAATATTCTAATTGTGCAAACGCAGTTACTGTAAACAGGAGCACAGTAATAAAAAGGAAAATTCTCCTCAGCATAGTTTTGGTTTTAAATGAAAGATAACTAAAGCTAAAGAAAATCCCGTTCTGCACCCTAGCTGGGCCTGCCTTTTCAGTTGTATATATTATTCTTCCCGAAGGCTATGGGTACTATTGTTTGTTGTCCTGCTGCTGGGTGGCCAGGTATCCCGGTAAAGCATTATAATAAATAAAATGGATATCGATTTTATTTTTATTGAAATGAGATACATGAAATACCGGGGTAACAACTTTATTTCCATTGAAGGTTATTCCTAACCAGGTTATCCAGCTATGCACCCACTTGCTTCCATCATCGTCAATTATCATTCCGTATCCCGGGTCTTCATAATCCGGATTTTTACCCATTTTATAGTCAGTATATTTTTTTATATCTGCTTTAAATGAATCAATAAGCTGATCAGGGGTAATTTTTGTATTTTTCAACCGCGGAGCATTTAACCAAATTCTTGCATTATCGTCAAACGCTGACCTGAAAGTTACCCAATCCCCTTAAAATAGGCTTCATTAGCTTTTCTAACAATATCAATTTCAGGAGAAGATATAACAAACTGCTTTTGATTACAGGGTGATATTATCAGCAGACATATTGCAAAATTAAATAGCTTATTCATATATAATTTGTTTTGATAATGATAATTTTGAGCGGTCTTTTCTTATCGTGTATTTTAAATGATCCTTTTGCAGGGAACTACAAAGCACAGCAATGAACAACATTATCCCGCCTGAGGCGGGACCCAAAAATAATGGGTCCCTGTCTGCCGACAGGCAGGCATTTTTTTCTTGCGGTATGTGCATGATGATGTACTTCCATATTACATTTATTTAAAATAGCGATAACAAAAGGAGGCAATAAATAAAATGATAAAAAGAATAATTAATCGGATTATTCTTTTCTTACTGGCTGAGTTTTTCATATTCAAAACTTGCTTATTATAAAACTTCCAGCTTAGTATTTTTTAATTCTTCCCTTGCTTTTTCTTTTCCTTTTAATGATAGTAATCGGTTAGGAGCCAGTTTAAGAGAGAGTTCAAATTGTTCCAGTGCTTGTTTTGGTTTGCCGGTTTCCAGTAACCATTCCCCATACATTTCATATGTTGGTTTTACAATGGCGGGTGGTCCGTAAGAATAACCCACTTTTTGTTGTAATGCAGTAGACTGTTGCAATAATTTTTCTGTTACAACAGCGTCTTTTTGTAACCAGCCTTTCATGGCTTTCAGTTGCAGTTCCATCGCTTCCGATTCCAGCAAATCATTTTTTGTGACGATAGCACGGTTAATATTGCCGCAGAGTCTTATGCCTTTATCAGCGGCTTTTGATTGTTCCATTAACCTGTCCCCGGCCATTTTAGTTATTAC
>JAJAZO010000362.1 GCA_026785745.1 Chitinophagaceae bacterium
CATCCAGCCCTTCGCGATCACCCTTTGATGGCAGCAGGACAACCGAGTTTGCGCCTGCCTCGCCCAGCCGTTGGATGGTGTTTGCGGCTTGTTCCGGTGTGCCGGATAAATCCCAACCGTAACAAACCTGTCCGTATAGTTTTGAACTTTTGGCTCCTTCATTTGGATTTGGTGTAAATGAATAAAGATTTTTTGGAAGCGATGGATGCCCAAATACCTGGAATTGTTTATTGGTGCCTCTTCCTTCACTTAAAACGGTTCCTTCAAAAAGACAGGTGGAAGGATAGAGATAAATAGATTGAATATTAGGAAGATTAGGAGAGGGTCTTACCGGCAGCACATATTTATTTTTATGAGTATAGCTCTGGCATTTGATAACGAGGAAATGAAAAGCTGTGTCAGCCGTTGGTTTTGTGGTAATGTTATAAGCATTGATTTCATTAGCTTTTTCTGATAACCATTTTTCGCCAAGTAGCATCATGGCATATTCACCAATTGTCATCCCATAATTGATTGGGATAGGTTGCATGCCCACAAAACTTTTGAACTTCATGTCCAGCACAGGACCGTCAACATAAAAACCGTTTGGGTTTGGCCTGTCTAAAAGAAGTAATGGTTTATGGTTTTCCAATGCAGTTTCTAAGAACTCCTGCATGGAAGAAATGAATGTATAGAAACGGACACCCACATCCTGTATATCAAAAATCAGCAGGTCAACATTTTTTACATCTTCAGCGGAGGGTCTTCTTTTACTGCCATATAACGACACAACAGGGATGCCTGTTTTCTCATCGGTATAGTTGCCTACTTTTTCTCCGGCATCGGCAGTGCCTCTGAATCCATGCTCGGGGCCAAAGATTACTTTAATATCAACTCCCAGACTTCGTAATGTATCAACAAGGTGTGTATTCCCCACCATTGAAGTCTGGTTGGCAAAAATGCCTACGGTTCTTCCTTTAATAAGTGGCATATAAACATTGATTCTGTCGGCTCCGGCTAATACTTTGGGTGATTCTTGTGCCGAACAAACAGCCACCATCAGTAAGGCAGGGAGTAATATTTTAATTAATTTCATGGCAATCATTTATTTAAATCAATATTGTAAAATACAGAAAATATTAATTAAGACCAGGCTAATTATTTGAATGGTTGCATTACTGATTTCCCTACCTTGCAAGCCGGTTTTTACATTTTAACATTAAAAAACAATACAATGGCACAGGTAAAAATGGGCGATAAAATAAAAGTACATTATCATGGTAAATTAACTTCCGGGGAAACGTTTGATTCCTCAGCAGGCCGGGAGCCCCTGGAATTTGAAGTGGGCAGCGGTATGGTGATTCCGGGATTTGATAATGGTGTAACAGGTATGACAGTGGGTGAAAAAAAGACAGTCAGTATTCCTTTTGATGAAGCATACGGCCCCAGAAACCCGGAGATGGTGATTGAAATGCCGAAAGACCGTATTCCAAAGGATATGGACATTGAAGTAGGTATGCCGTTGGGCATGAGTGACCAGCAAGGCCAACAGTTCCAGGTAACAATCGTTGAAATAAAAGAAGAGGTGGTGATGCTGGATGCAAACCATCCGTTGGCAGGACAAGATTTGATTTTTGATTTGGAGCTGGTAGAAATTGCTGGTGGATCTCCGTTGATAATAATGCCGTAATTTAATTTGCAATAGACAATCTGCAATTGTCGGCACACTATTTCAACTATTTAAAAGAAGTTCAGAGCTTTAACATTTAAAGTTGCTCTGAACTTTTTGTTTATTGCCTGTTGATAATTGGCTATTGTTGGTTTTACTGTTTATTACATACCCCAAAAGGAAAATTATGTTTGAAATCTACCAATTCTCCGCAGCAGAAAGATTTATACGATATGTGCAGATAGATACACAAAGCGATCCGCAGTCAACTACACATCCCACTACGGAGAAGCAAAAAGACCTCAGCAGGATAGTAGCAGAAGAATTAAAACAAATGGGTATTGCTGATGCACACATGGATGAATGGGGCTATGTATATGGAACAATTCCTTCTACTACAGATAAGAAAGTACCTGTTATTTGCTTTTGCGCCCATGTGGATACGGCACCAGATTGCAGCGGTACCAATGTGAAGCCGTTGGTGCATAAAAATTACCAGGGCAAGGATATTGTGTTGCCGGATGATAAAACACAGGTACTGCGATTGAGTGAATATCCATATTTGAAAACGCAACTGGGAAACGATATTATAACAGCATCAGGAAATACATTACTTGGCTCAGATGATAAAGCCGGTGTGGCAGAAATAATGGACCTCGCCAATTTCTTAATGGCCAATAAAAATGTAAAGCACGGAGAAATTAAAATCCTATTTACTACGGATGAAGAAGTGGGAAAAGGAACCGCTAAGGTTGATTTGAAAAAATTGGGAGCTGATTTTGGTTACACATTAGACGGTGGCGAAGCAGGTTCATTAGAAGATGAAACATTCAGTGCTGATGGTGTGCAGGTTGTTATTCATGGAGTGATTGCTCATCCGGGTTATGCAAAAGATAAAATGATTAATGCGATGAAGATTGCCGGAGAAATTCTGGCAGCTTTACCGAAAGACAGGTTATCTCCGGAATCAACGGAAGGCAAGCGGGGATTTATACATCCGGTAAGGGTAGAAGGTATTGCTGAAAAATGTACAATGGATTTTATCATCCGTGATTTTGACACGGAAGGATTAGTAAAAAAAGAAGACTATTTAAGAACCCAGATAGAGGAGAGAATGCGGACTTATCCCAAAGCCACTTTTGAATTTCAGGTGACGGAGCAATATCGGAACATGAAGGAAATATTAGACGTAAACCCGCAGGTGGTGGATTATGCCAGGGAAGCCATTGCCAGGGCAGGACTGGAATTGAAAATGGAAAGCATCCGTGGTGGCACCGATGGCAGCCGCCTGTCCTTCATGGGTTTGCCCTGTCCCAATTTATTCGCAGGCGAACAGGCCATCCACTCCAAACTGGAGTTTATCAGTGTACAGGACATGAATAAAGCCGTGGAAACAATGGTACACCTTGTGCAAATCTGCGAAGAGAAAAGTTAATCGTACATTACAGTATAAATTTAAAAAATTATGGACTACGCAAAATTGTTGACAGACTACTGGTGGGTATTGGTGCTGGTAATTATTTTTTTTGGCTCACTCTTCACCATCAACCAGGGATATATCGGTGTTATCACTATGTTCGGCAAATACCGACGGATTGTCCGACCGGGCTTAAATATCAAAATACCAATACTGGAAACAGTATCAAAAAAAGTTTCCATCCAGAATCGTTCTGTAGAATTGGAATTTCAGGCGGTTACATTAGATCAGGCTAATGTGTATTTTAAAAGTATGTTGCTTTACTCAGTTCAGAATGCCGATGAGGAAACTATAAAAAAAGTGGCATTTAAATTTATTGCAGACAGAGATCTGATGCAGGCCCTTATAAAAACTATTGAAGGGAATATCAGGTCTTTTGTAGCTACTAAGAAACAGGCCGAAGTATTGGGTCTGCGACGGGAAATAGTTCAATATGTAAAAGTAGAAGTTGATCTTTCATTAGAAGAATGGGGTTATCACTTGCAGGATTTACAGATTAATGATATTACGTTTGACAAAGTGATTCTTGATTCAATGAGCAAAGTAGTAGCATCAAACAATCTGAAAGCAGCAGCTGAGAATGAAGGTCAGGCTTTATTAATTACAAAAACAAAATCAGCAGAAGCCGATGGTAATGCTACAAAGATTGCCGCCGAAGCTGAAAAGGAAGCAGCCCGCCTCCGTGGACAGGGTGTAGCTCTTTTCCGGAAGGAAGTAGCAGCTGGTATGTCTGAAGCAGCAGAACAAATGAAACAAGCCAATCTTGATACGAATGTGATATTATTTAGTATGTGGACAGAGGCAATCAAGAATTTTGCGGAATATGGAAATGGTAATGTAATCTTTCTGGATGGCAGTCCCGATGGTATGGAAGGTACAATGCGACAGATTCAGGCCTTAATGGTAAAACAAGCAGGCACAAAAGGATAATAGAACCCTTACTGGTAAATAGGTTCAGAAGTTCAATCTTTATTTGCTGATAGAAAAACAGCCGATACTGACTGAACTTTTTTCTTTTGTCAACCTGTTAAATTAGTCTAAAAACGTAAGGCGATGGACAACGTGGCATTATTTTTCTCGTTCAATGCAGAATAAAATGAAATTAATGAAAGAACTGTTTTTATAAATTATCGGGGTCTCAACTCCCTCTCCTTTCAAGGAGAGGGCAGGGGTGAGGTCGTTATTCAGGCTTGTTAATAACAGCTAAAAACAAATTAACAGCTAACCACTATTTTTACGAACCTAAATGAACCATCATTATGATTGACTTTCTACAGATTGCTGACTCCCTGGCACAAACAACAAAGTTCGCTGCAGGCGACAGCAACCACGACGGCACGTTAAGCTTTTTTGAATTATTGAAAATGGGAGGATGGATCATGATTCCCCTCGCCATTATGTTATTACTGGCGGTGTATGTTTTTGCAGAACGTACCATTGCTATCCGTAATGCAGCAAAGATTGACGATAATTTTATGAATATTATCCGGGATAATATTGTAAGTGGTAATATAACAGCAGCAAGAAATTTTGCGAAGAATAATAATACACCGGTAGCCCGGATTATTGATAAAGGTATTCAGCGTATTGGCAAACCGCTTGATGGTATTGAAAAAAGTATGGATAATGTAGGCCAGCTCGAAATGTATAAATTAGAAAAAAATCTCGGAGTGCTTTCAGTTGTTTCGAAAGCAGCACCCATCTTTGGGTTTGTGGGTACACTGGTTGGGCTGATGCAGCTGTTCTCAACAATTACTTCAACGAATGAATTTGAGGTAGGCACTATTGCTGGTGGTATTTATACCAAACTCATTACTTCCATTACCGGTCTTGTAATAGGTCTGGGTGCATACCTGGCTTACAGCTACCTGAACACCCAGATTGATAAAACTTCTAATAAAATGGAAGCGGCTTCTTCTGACTTCCTGGATATTTTGCAAGAACCAACCCGTTAAACCCACCTATCAATGAAATTAAGAAAAAAACATAAAGGGGAATCCGGTGAGGTTTTCACAGACTCACTGAATGATATCCTGTTCATTCTGCTGATGTTCTTCCTTATCGTAGCTACACTGGCTAACCCCAATGTGATAAAGGTTGGTTTGCCAAGAGGCTCAAAGGATACGAAGGCCAAGCAAAATATAATGGTATCAATTGATAAAGATCAGCAATATTTTATCGGCACTACCAAAATAGAATCATCCATATTTGATTCTATGCTGAGAAAAGAAATCAGGAAATACAAAGCCTTTGTTGACACACCAACTGTTGTTATCAATGCTGATACGGCTGCTTTCTATGGCGAAGTATTCCGCATCATGCGGGTAGCCAAAAAAGATACAGCGAAAGTGGTGGCGAGGATAGATTGATGAGTTTATGGTTTTTTGTTTGTGGCCTGTCTGCCGGTAGGCAGGTTTATAGTTGGGTTTCCGATGTTTGAAGCATTCAAACAATAGTTATAAATATTTTAGATGCAACTCATTATTTTATGTAGTTGCATTTTTATTTTAAGAGCCAACAACAGCAGTAAAATTTTTAATTTAATGACTCTCTTAACAATAAATCATAAACTATAAACTGCCTTTACCATCCGTTCTTTTTGTTGCATATCCTTTTTTATCTCTGCTATATAGCCTGTTGATTGAAAAGTATTCAATATTGCTTCGCCGAGGTCTTCATGTATTTCAGTGTAAATGCTGCCTGATTTGTTCAAATGTGTTTTACCAAATTCAGCAATAGCTTTGTAAAATAACAACGGGTCATTGTCGGGAACAAATAAAGCGGTAGCTGGTTCGTAGTGCAGCACATTTGGCTGCATCGTTGCTTTATCTTTTTCCGGGACGTACGGTGGATTGCTAACGATAATATCAAAAGAAGGAAGCTGCTCCCATTGTTGCCTGTCCAAAAAATCTAATTGTATAAAATTTATTTCTGTACCAAGAGACACTGCATTTCTTTTTGCCACTTCAAGGGCAGGTAAACTTATATCGCAACCCCACACTTCGGCTCTGCGGATTCTTCTTTTCAATGAAATGGGTATACAACCACTGCCGCTGCCAATGTCAAGGATTTTTAATTGATCAACCGGGAACCTGCAATTAGTAATAACCCACTCTATCAGTTCTTCAGTTTCTGGCCTTGGTATCAGTACATTCTTGTCAACGTAAAATTTAAACCCGCAAAACCATGATTCGTTCAGTATATACTGTACAGGTTCATGCTGCATCAACCTTTCAATATATTGCTGTAACAATATTTCTTCCTCATTGGTAATAGCAGCATTTTTATATAACATTCGTTCTGCTTTTTTTGAGCCTGTCAGTTTTTCTATTGCCCAGTCCGTTATTTGGCTGGCTTCTCCTTCAGTATATATGCTGCGGAGCTGGTTCAGCATCGAGTAAGTTGCTTCCTGCATTGTCATACCAGCAAACTTAATTCATTTACTTTTGCGGCAATATGTCAGCCATTCATTATATGCAGCGTTGCCTAGAACTGGCAAAACTGGGAGCCGGTTCTGTTGCCCCCAATCCGATGGTGGGTGCAGTGTTGGTGTATAATAACAGAGTTATTGGCGAAGGCTGGCATAAACAATACGGCGAAGCACATGCCGAGGTAAATTGTATTAATTCAGTAAGGGAAGATGATAAGCAATTCATTTCTCAATCCACCCTGTATGTTTCTTTAGAGCCATGTGCTCATTATGGAAAAACACCTCCCTGTGTGGATTTAATTATCAAGTATAAAATTCCATATGTCTTTATTGGCTGCCGTGACCCCTTTAAAGAAGTGGATGGAAAAGGTATTGAAAAATTAAATGTAGCTGGTGTGAAGGTGGAACTGGCAGACAGGTTGCTGTCATACGAATGCCAGCAAATCAATAAGCGGTTCTTCACTTTTCATACAGCACAAAGACCTTATATTATTTTAAAATGGGCACAAACGGCTGATGAGAAAATATCATCCGGGAATGGCGAAAGA
>JAJAZO010000363.1 GCA_026785745.1 Chitinophagaceae bacterium
GGGGCACCCAAACTGAAAGTGATGAAACTGATAGAAGAGTATGAACAAACAAAACGGGGAATTTTTTCAGGAGCTGTTGGTTACATTTCTCCCGATGGAGACTTTGATTTTAATGTAGTTATACGAAGCATCATGTATAATGCCGAATCAAAATATCTTTCTTTCCAGGCAGGTTCTGGTATTACTTTCTATAGTGATCCTGAAAATGAATGGGAGGAATGTTTGATGAAAGTGGAGGCGATGAAGAAAGTGCTGGAAGAAAAATAGCTCCGATTAATTTGTCCCTGAGTTAGATGATTTGAGAAGTATTTGCAAACTCTCATCCAGTATCTCATATCTTTTTGCCACAAAAAGATTCATCTTTTGAGTCGGCAGCCGCAATTGATATTTGCCTTCAATAGCAATCTTATTATCAAAACCTGGATTATACCGGTCGAAAGTAGCTCTGTCTAATTCAGTATATTTTAAAATAACTGCAGAATTAAAACGGCCGGTTATGTTGTAAGCAAATGAACTGTTCATTTCATCTTCTTTCAAAGCAGCACTACCGCCATTTACAAGCAAGTCCTTCATTTCAGATTTTGTAACAGTAGTGATGCCGCCTTCACCTTCAAATATATAATGGGTGCCAATGAATTTTTTTACATGGTTCATAGATTCTACGGGAAGATTGTATTGCAGCGTCCAGAAATCTTTGCTGCCACCACTTTTGCGTATGGCTTTATCAACATTCCCAGGCCCTCCATTATAAGCGGCAAGAACCAGCAACCAATCGCCATATTTTTGGTACAAATCGGTAAGCAATCTTGCGGCAGCATGAGTACTTTTTACATAATCCAGCCTTTCATCATTGCCTCTTCTGATACTCAGCCCATATTGCTGTGCAGCGGCAGGCATAAAAGCCCAGGGGCCACAGGCACCGGCCCAGGAAATAGCATTAAATTTGAGGCCTGATTCAATTACTGCCAGGTATTTCATTTCTTTAGGAATGCCGTGCTGGCTCAATACTTCATCCATCATATCGAAATAAGGCTTTGCCCATCCTTTCATGGTCATGAATCCTTTTTTGTTCCTGCCTATATAATTCTGAATAAAAGTAACACCCATTGGATTCAGCCTGGCACCATTTAGACCATCCCCGGTTACGGCAGTTGTAAAAAGATTTTTAAATCCCTGTTTAGGATCGTTTACAGCCAATTTATCCAAGCCCAGAGAATCTTTGTTAATGCTTGTATCAGCAATAACAATCTTTCTGTAAAGGGTCTGTTGTATGCCGGTAGCTCTGGATGCCTGAACTATGGAAAAGCCCAGAAAAGCCATTATTGATATGTGCTTAAATTTTTTCAAACGATTTGATTAGTAGTCTTTTATACAGCTTCTGACCTCAAAAGGAGGTTTGAAACTTGCAGCAAAGGTACTTCATTAAACCGGTTTGCCATCACCTGAAGACCGAAAGGCATACCGTTACTATGCTTGAAAAGGGGGAGAGAAATTGCAGGAATTCCCACCAAATTTGCCATTACTGTATAAATATCAGCGAGATACATGGCGATAGGGTCGCCCATCTTTTCGCCTGCTTTGAAGGCAGTAACGGGTGAGGTGGGGAGGAGGATAAAGTCGAAGTCGTTGAAAATCAATTGAATTTTTTCTGTTAAAATTTTCCTCACCTTTTGGGCACGGGTAAAGTAAGCATCGTAGTACCCGGCACTTAAAACGAATGTACCAAGCATGATTCTCCGCTTAACTTCTTTACCAAAGCCGGTTGACCGGGACTGCTTGTAGAAATCTGTCAAACCGATAGCTATCGGTTCAACTCCTGAAGTGGGTGTACGATAGCCATATTTCACTCCATCAAACCTGGAGAGATTAGAAGAGGCTTCGGCAGTTGTAAGTACATAATAAGCCGGAACGATGTAGTCGAGTAATTCAAACTGAACTGCTTTTACTTCATGTCCATCCTTTTGCAAACCCTCCATTCTTTTTTTTATAGTGGCAGAAATCTCCGGGTCTATGCTTGCATGATTCAATGCTTCTTCAAAATAAGCAAACCGGAATTTTTTATTGGTTGATAACTGCAATGAATATGCAGGCACCTTTTTATGGGAAACAGTGCTGTCGTATTCATCAGCTCCTGCCATTACTTCCAGCATCAAAGCTATATCGGCGACTGTGTTTCCAAAAATTCCAATCTGGTCAAATGAAGATGCATAAGCAATCAAACCGTATCGGGAAATTCTTCCATAGGTTGGCTTTAGTCCAATGATGCCGCAAAAGTCTCCCGGCTGACGAACAGAGCCACCCGTATCACTGCCTAATGACACCATACAAAGACCAGCCTGCACGGCAACAGCTGAACCACCTGATGAGCCACCGGGAACCCTTGTTTCATCCAATGCGTTCAGTACTTTGCCATACACTGAGTTTTCATTGGTAGAGCCCATAGCAAATTCATCACAATTAAGATTGCCAATGATGATTGCATCTTCTGCCAGCAATCTTTCTACGGCAGTAGCTGAATAAATGGAAGTAAAATTTTGTAGAATTTTGGAAGAAGCAGAAATTTTGTGGTCTTTGTGACAGATAACATCTTTCAATCCAATTACAACACCGTGCAGTTTACCTATTGGATGCCCGTCTCTTCTTTTTTCATCCAACTGCTTTGCTTTTTCTATAGCTTCATCAGCATATACTTCAATAAAAGCATTGAGATGTTTAGTTGCATTGATGCGCTGCAGGTAATGTTCCACTGTTTGTAAACAGCTTACATTTCCTTCCTGTAATTGGGCATGATATTGCTCAATGGAAGTGAACTCAAACAAGTGAGATAGCTTTTTTGCGTAAGGAAAATTCGTTAAGAAGTTTACTCTTTTACAGAGTTCTTTACATCACTTGCACTTTCTTCTATTTCCTTCTTCACATTGCTTTTGGCATCGTTAAACTCACGGACACCTTTTCCTAATCCACGCATCAGTTCAGGTATTTTGCGGCCCCCGAATAACAGCAACACGATAACCAGTATAATAATGATTTCGTTAGTGCCAAGCATTCCTATTAATGTAGGTTGTATCATAATCATGAAAATTAGAATTCAAAGATACTAAGTACTGAAAAATAAAGGAATATTTAGTTATAAGTGCCGGTAATTAATAAAAAAGCCCCGATCTCGTTTCAAACGAGACGGGGCTTTCCAAATATTTTAATGAAAAATTACTTTGCAACTTCAGCAACAGCCTTGCGTTTTTCACGGATTCTTGCACTCTTACCGCTACGGGTACGCTGATAGAACAATTTAGCACGGCGAACGTTACCTGTCTTATTCAAAACAATAGAATCAACGTTTGGAGAAAAGAATGGGAAAACCCTTTCTACACCAATACCGTCAGATATTTTACGAACAGTAAAACTGGCTGTAGCACCATTGCCTTGTTTTTTGATAACATCACCTTTAAAAGACTGGATCCTCTCCTTGTTACCTTCAATGATTTTGTAGTTAACAGTAATGTTATCACCAGCTTTGAATTTCGGAAATTCTTTTTTGCCTGTCAACTGCTCATGTACATATGCTATAGCGTTCATAATCCTTATTTTTAGGGAGGGCAAAGGTAGGGATTTTTGGTTAATTAGTTAATTTGTTGATTGGTAAATTAGGTGTCAAATCCGATTTTTTTTCTTTCATAGCTAATATATTAATTCCCAACCCGCCTGCCGGACGGGCAGGTA
>JAJAZO010000364.1 GCA_026785745.1 Chitinophagaceae bacterium
GACAAATCACAACATGCAACCCCCTTCGATAAACTCAGGGTTGTTGTTAAAGAGCTAAGCTACATGATAATTTGAAAGTTTATCTGCCGAAGCTTTGCGAAGGCAGACAAATCACAATAAGCGGAGTCCTGGATGATTTTTTCTTTGTTTCTTTCTTTTGTATCAAGACAAAAGAAAGAAAAATTTTTTTTTGAAAATGACCCTTTTTTATCAGCCCTTTCAGGCAATCCTTTTAATAATTAAGGTAAGGCATAACCCATATGATAATTTATTAATAAATCACCATATACTTGCATACATTAATAGTTTAATTGTCTACATTAGAATTAAAATTACCACCATGCACAAACTATCCATCGCCACCCTTTTATTTTTTACTTCCCTTATTACCAATGCCCAGGAAAAAATAGTGCCTGCCGAAGCAAAATATTTTATCCCGAATGGGTATGAGGCATTAGACTATGTAACCGGCGACATCAACGGTGATAAAAAAACAGATGCCATCCTCATTTTAAAACAATCTGGGGAGGATACGGCTACTATGGATGCTGCTGCTGCCCGTCCACTTCTGCTGCTCATAAGACAGGCCAATGGTAAACTGAAGCAGGTGGCCCGGAATGACAAGGCTATATTCTGCCGCCAGTGCGGGGGTGTATTTGGCGATCCGTATGCTGCCACTAAAATAATTGCTAACGGCTTTAATCTTTCGTTTTATGGCGGCAGTAACTGGCGTTGGAGTGTTGATTACCGGTTTGTATATAAACCGCTGAAGAAAAACTGGTACCTGGTAAAAGAAGGCCATTCAAGTTTTAATTCCGGTGACCCGGCGCATACTACAAAAAATGTAATAATAGAAGAAAGAGAACTGGGCGAAGTGCCTGTAGAAAAATTTAATAACAATACCTTTTATATGGCCGAAGGGGAATGGAAGGTAAAAGCCGCTAAAACATTTTTTTATGATACCCCTAAACTGGGAAGCAAGCCAAGAAAAGATTTTGTAATAAAAGGCCAGATGGTAAACAATGTTCGGGAGCTGACAAATTTTGTAGAAATAACTTATATGAAAGATGCGTTCAACAGAACGATTGGCTATATACTGAAAAAGGATTTGGAAAAAGTGCAATAAAATCAAACAAACAGTTCCTTCCCAAATAAGATATTCTTTACGCCGATAATCTCATCCACATCATCCCAAAAAACATGGATGCCGTTTGTTTTGAAATTTTGACGTTGGCGAGGTTTGGCTTTTTGTAATTTTTTGCTCCATGACAGGGGGATATAAATAATGCGTTCATCATCAAGTACAAAAGCGATTTCATCTTTTACAAAGGCAACTTCACTGATTCTTGGCAGTTGGCTATATGGTAAATCGTTTACCCAACCTGCTGTTTGTTTCTTACTTCTTATATCCTTTGCAATACTCATTGAATGTTTTTAAAATTAACTGGTAATTTAACTGCCCCGTTTTGGCGATTTTTTCAAGTTCCCGTTTAGTAAAACCCGAATTATCAGCCAAAATCACTTCTCCATGCTTTGCCAGAACTTACAGATTTTCCTTGCATCATGCCCGATATGCACATGCACCATTTCGCTGCAATCGTACCTTACAAAGTAAAAATGGAATCCAAATTTAAAAAAAAATTGTTGGCATCTTCTGCTGAATAATAAGTGAACCAAATTGTAAAACAAGATAACAAACTCAGTGCTTTGAAAAAAACAGACCCCCTGAAGAATCAGGGGGTCTAAAGTATAGCCATGAAAAACAATTCTTCGACAAGCTCAGAATGACAATTCCGGCGAATCAGAAGAACAATTCACAATGTAATATTATACTGCCTTTTTTGCGTACCTCTTATTAAACTTGTCAATACGTCCCGCCGTATCCACCAGCATGTTCTTACCGGTAAAGAAAGGGTGAGAGGTGTTGGAAATCTCCAACTTTACGAGGGGGTATTCATTGCCATCTTCCCATTTTACTGTTTCTTTTGAAGAAGCTGTAGAACGGCTGACGAATGAAGTACCATTACTCATGTCTTTAAAAACTACTAACCGGTAGCTATCGGGATGGATTCCTTTTTTCATAACTTGATGATTTTGAAGGCTGCACGGATTTTGCCGTACAGATTAAAAGATTAATTTTCGGGCGGCAAAGATAGGCCAGAGAAGGGTTACAGCCAAATCTTACAGAAAATAGATTTTGGCCACAGATTTACACAAATAGACACAGATTAATACAGAATACGAAAGGCAGGGCTTAAATTTCGATTAGTAATTTTTAAATAATAAACGACTAAAGCCCCATCCATTCGAAGGGGTTTGGGCAGGCCTTAAAATATGAAAGCACCAAGTCAGCTTACTTTCTGGCTTTCACCTTCTGTTTACTTACCTGATGCTTTCTGAAGTCCCTTCCACCTTTTAACGGGTTTCTGTTTCTCCCAGAGATTCTTCCACCTTTTGACGGGTTTCTGTTTCTCTCAAGCACTTCATTTTATTGCTAAAACGCCGTGCAGTTGTATATCAAATATAGTATTTCAAACTAACGGTTTCCAAATTTTTGACCACTTTGATATGCACCTGTTTTGCACTTTCTTATTAACAAAAATAATGGGCTTATAAACAGATTTATAGTTATTTGCAGGGGTTGCTAACAATTTTTGTTACTCAACAATAAGCTTTAATCCCTCATATTGATATACTGTAAAGGAATTCCGAGGTTACCGTTTTTGCAAAGCTGGATTACATCCTGCAGATCATCAATCTTTTTGCCCGTTACCCTTACCAGGTCATCATTTATTGATACCTGTACTTTCATGCCAGAATCTTTAATAAGCTTGACAATTTTTTTTGCATCTTCCTGCACCAGGCCGTTTCTCACTTTTACTTCTTTCTTCCACACTTTACCACTTTGTGCTCCTTCCTTCGATGCATCAAATGCTTCTGGAGCAATACCCTGCTTATGTGCACGGCTGATGAGCACATCAATCAACTGCCGCATCTTCATATCATCATCTGTTTCCAACTTGAGTTGAAATTCTTTCTTATCAAGATTGATAACAACATGCGAGCCTTTAAAATCAAACCGGTTAGTGATTTCTTTGGTAACAACATTCACAGCATTGTCCAATGCCTGGGCATCTACTTTACTTACAATATCAAAAGATGGCATAATTAGCAGTTTTTAGTTTGTAGTTGTTGGTTTGTAGC
>JAJAZO010000365.1 GCA_026785745.1 Chitinophagaceae bacterium
CCCATGCGGATAATATTTGCTAACTTCTTTCTTATCGCTGATGATGCCAAGCTTTAGCAAGCCATCGGCAATTGTGTTTTTGGCTGCAGCATTGGCATCGGCCCATTTAGATCCGTTTTTCAGTGTTTTGAAAGCAGCTTCCTGTGCATCATACACTAATTGATAAATGATTTTTTCTTCCCCGGAAAATTTTCCATCCGCCGGAACAGTCCTTGTCACATCCGCCGTGTAACCGTGGTACTCTGCACCTACATCCATCAGTATCATCTGGGTACCGATTTTTGTTTTAGCATTTTCCATGTAATGGAGGATGCAGCCATTTTCTCCCGAACCGACGATGGACCCATAACCAACTCCTTCTGCACCATGCTTTTTATGAACATACTCATGCAGCCCCTGAATTTCCAATTCAGACATATTAGGGTGCAGAGCTTTCATCACTTCATTTTGCCCCTGGCAGGAAATTTCCACCGCCTTCCGTATCAAACTCATTTCTTCCGGTGTTTTTATCTGCCGCAAAGTGGCTGTCAGTTCATGGTAAAGCTTTGTATCAAACTTGTTTTGCTTTGTCATTTGTTCCGGCGCACCTGATTTTTGTTTGAACTGTTGTATCAGGTCATAGAGGTCAGCATTATCAAAGCCATTTGGCACATCCACCGGAAATTTATCACAGATGATCTTATTAAATTTTGAAAAATCTATATTGAATTTTTTAAAATCAGCTCCGTTGAAGACGCTATTAATTCCCAGTTTTTCTTTCACTCCTTCAGTACCTAATCTTTTGCCGGTCCACTGCTCTGCCTGTGCATTTTTCTTTTGTACAAAAAGAAGTTCTGTGTATTGATTACCCAGCGAATCTTTTTGAGGTTCTTTAAAAACCAATAACAATGAATGTGGTTCCTTATAACCACTGAAATAATAGAGGTCAGGATTCTGGTGATAGAAATATTCCACATCATTGGAGAAAGTACGGGTGGGGAAGGCAAATACCACCATAACAGAATTGTCGGGCATTATGCGCCGCAAAGCATCCCGGCGGCCGGCATGAAAGTCTTTGGTAAGGTAGTCTGTTGGCAGATTATCATCCTGCTGAGCAGGTGCCGGTTGCGAATAAGCAGTTGCAGTGATTAAGAAGGCAATGGCGGCTGACAGGGCTTTTGTTCTTACATTTTTAAGCATAAAAAAATGGTTAAGTAAACCTGCCTACCGCAGGCAGGCTAAAATAGTTTATTTAATCACCCGTTTACTGAAATTTTTTATGAACGGACAGCCCGTTATTTTTAAAGTAAAGTTTGCTGTGCCAAAACTCCTGGCTCTGTAATTTTTATTGATCAATCCGATAAGAATCAATTTTACGACAACACTAAACCTGAAACCCGAAACTCTTTACTCCTCACCATCACCTTCGTAAAAAGCATCCTGGTTACTTTTGTAATGTTCTTCCCAGGCTTTTACCGCTTCATCGCTCAGGCATTCAATAATATCATGAAGGATGTCTTTCTTTAATTTCCATTCAGTTTCCATTGGTTCATCAAACCGCTGAATGAACAGGCAATGGTCTGATTCCACCGCCACTTTTATCATGGTAATGGCTGAATCCTCTTTTTCTTTTACCAGGTAGTAGCAGCCGGTTTCGAGCAAATCATAAGTGTACATAAAGACCTCCTTTTTCTTTTCTTTTAATCTCTTACATCACGGGTTAATAAGCCAGCTATTTAATGGGTATCAGGCAATTGGGTTGGAGGAATCGGATGGGTTATTATTAGAGGTAAAATTAGGGGTTTGGGAAACTTTCTCACTGTAAAATTTATTATTGGATACGCTGCGTGAATTTTAATTTGTTTCTAATCGAATGAATTTTAAGTGTTTATAAGAAATGTTGAAAATTGTAAAGCCGGGTTTAATTGAAGGCTTTATAGCAGGAAATAGTACCCGGGTATTGCCAGGTCTGTTTTCTGCCTTCCTCGCCAACAATAAACTCACTGATACTTTCATCAAAGGATTTATTGACAACCTTGCTGTTCATTTCTAATGAAAAATCCTTGAACAAGCCGGATATATCACCTTCAATTGGCTGGTTTATGTTCCATGCTTTTGAAGCAGCCGAACAGTTGAAATTGAAGGAAGCAAAAGCAACATTTTTTACTTGTAAATAGTTTAGTGTCTTGAAGTGTATCTTTTTATTTTTTATGTCATATACAATACTCCATTTGGTGTGAGAACCCTGAGCCACCTGGTCAAGAATATTGAATGAATAATCAATAGCGGAAGTGTTAACGGGGGCTTGCAGAAACTGTGTTACCATACTACAGGCTTTTGCAAAACGGTCAATCGAATTATTTGTAAACGACTTACTGCTCCCACCGGTTAAAGAAATGGCTGATTTTGTCTGTTCGACAGAGGATGCATAGTTGTCGTTTGTAAGAACAGGAAAAGAAAGGTTGTTGCCTTTATGCACCTTCATTTTTCCCTCAAAAAATTCAATAGTGGCGGCATTGCCTTTTGCATCCGCCACTAAAAAATGTAAAGGCGTTGTTCCTTTAGAAGCAATGCGGAGCTTTTTATCAGTTGAAATTAATTCGTCAATGTCGCTGCAATTGTCTAATTGGTATTGTATCCATTGCAATTCACCTATGGCGGGTCTTTCGTCTGCATCCGGATATTTAGTACCATCCAGCCACATCATTTCCACTACCAGCCCTTTCTCATTCATACCACCTGTTGGAAATTCTTTTCCATATTGGTTAAAAGTGATGCTGCCATATTGTGATACCCAACTGATTTTTGCTCCATCCTTCGTATCGTCAGATGTTTTAGCCAATCCCTTTTGATTAGTACACAGCATTCCGTTACCGGTTATCCAGTCATAATTGCGGCCAAATACCATTTGCCCATTTTTATTGATAAAGAATGTAGTGCAGGCAAAAGAAATATTTATTGAGAGAATAGTAAGAAGCAGCAGGGCAATAGTTCTTTTCATTTTCTGAAATTGATTGTACGCATGGCCGGCAGCAAAGGAAATGGCACAGGCGGCAATAAAAATACCTCCTGCAAGTTTGACTACAAACCGGAAGAGGTATAAAATTTTAAAAAACAGGCTAACTAAAAAGGCAAGTGCGGCTGCACTGTTTTTTCTTTTTCTCCATTTTTTTTTCAATACCTTCTTTTTTCTTGTTGCTGCTAAAACTGGCAAACGCAACAGCAGTAACACTGGCTAATAACACGGTAGCGACTACTATTTTCTTCTTCATAGCTGATATTTTAGAAGTAAAAGTTACGATGTTTTCTAATTACACCTAATTATGTTTTGATGAGTGGTGAAAATTGGCTGATAAAAGTTCAACAAACCGTGTCAGGCATTAATAACTTCTTTAAGATTTATATTCTTATTCCGCAGGTCAAGACCGCCTTCCAGTACAGATTTCAGGTTGGCCATATAAAAGCCCCAGCCCTTGCCACATTCAATAAAAAAGTGTTGCTGTTCAACCGGATCCTCCATCGGCATATCCTGAACCAGTTCACAAATCGTTTCCCCGACTTCTTGCTTAATAGAGACGGTGACGATACATCCGCCGGAAAAACTAAATTTCAATTGATCCCATCCATTGGCCGACAATATTTCTTTTTCTTCCACCACCGTTTCA
>JAJAZO010000366.1 GCA_026785745.1 Chitinophagaceae bacterium
AATGGTTATATTTTGGTTAGCCAATAGAAATTATTTGCACGATCCAATAAATGAAATTATTAGAGACATAATACATGCTATTTCATTTCTTACTTTATTTATTCTTCAAAAAGCCTTTAATCATTTTACAGGATCATTACACGTTAAGCTGAATGAAATAGTATCCAGCAGTGAAACTGCAGACAAATCAGTAATAAATGTTGAATCTAAAACAGAACCAGAAATAATAGAATTGCAAAAAGAATACAATGAACCTGCAAAACAGACAAAAATTGATGCAACAAAAGAAAATATCTATCAAATGAAAATTGGAGAAAAGCTTAACAATGATTATACAAAACCAAAGGATGATGAAAGTGATGTAGAAACGGATGAGGTGCTGAAATAAAATTAATTTGCTTCGATAAATATATTTATTCTCAACTTAAAGCATAGTAATGTTACCTGTACAATTGCATGACCAAATAGCCTGGCTTTTTTTATTGGCACTCCCCATAGCCTGTATTGCCTGGACGGTAACACATGAAGAAATATTTAAAGAGCCCAGGGATTTTTGCATTCAAAAATCCAAAACGGGCAAAACAATAGCACAGCGTAAATTCTTTTATCTCTTTACCTGCGAATACTGTTTCAGCCATTATATTACTTTTCTTTTTTTATTTATTACAAAATATCATTTGTTGTTTATGGATTGGCGGGGTTACCTGGTTGGCGGTTTTGCGTTGATTTGGATTGCGAATATCTATATGAGCTTGTTTGGTTTAATACGAGTGGGAATGAAAAGGGAAAAGATGGATGCAGATTTAGAGGAAATAAAGTTAAAAAAAGCAAAAGCAGTAAAAGAACCGGTATAATAACTATTGTTTAAAAATGGATTTTAAAGATTACTATAAAATATTGGGTATTGCTAAAACGGCTACTGCTGATGATATAAAAAAGGCATATCGAAAACTGGCAGTTAAGTATCATCCTGATAAAAATGCGGGTAATATACCAGCGGAAGAAAAGTTTAAAGAGATTAATGAGGCCAACGAAGTATTAAGTAATCCGGAGAAAAGAAAGAAGTATGATGAGCTGGGGGAAGATTGGAAACACTACCAGCAATCTGGCGGCAAGCAAGGCTTTGATGGATTTAAACAAGCAAACAGAAATGGGAGTAATCCATATCAATACAGCGATGGCGAACAGTTTAGTGAAGATAGTTTTGGTGATTTTTTTTCCAACCTTTTTGGAACACAATTTGGCGGTGGAGGCCGGGGAAAGCCGCAATCTTTTAAAGGCCAGGATTATACGGCTCAAATACTGGTTTCACTGGAAGAAGCTTATACCGGAACACCCCGCCAATTGGAGCTGAATCATCAAAAGCTGCAACTAAAAATAAAACCGGGAGTTAAAAATGGCCAGGTGTTACGATTAAAAGGCAAAGGTGGTAAAGGAGTTAACGGCGGACAAGATGGAGATTTATACATTACTATTCAGGTAGCAGAACATCCGCACTATAAAAGAAAGGAAGACGATTTGTATTGTACGGTTGACGTGGACTTGTATACAGCGATACTTGGCGGACAAACTATTATTAAAGCACTACACAAAAAATTTAAAATAGATATAAATAAGGAAACAGATAACGGCAAACTGCTTCGGTTAAAAGGAATGGGAATGCCCCGCTATGATAAAGTAAATGAGTTTGGCGACTTATATGCAACAGTAAATATTGTAATGCCCAAAAATCTATCACCCAAAGAAATGGAGTTGTTCAAAGAATTATCAACAATCAAATCTACAGCCCATGCCGGACCAGTATAACCAATCTGAAAACAGGGTAGAGGAAAAAAAACAGCAGCAGTGGTTTTTTGAGGCACGGCTTAATTATTTTGTTAGTGAAATAATGAACAGGCTGGATATTGATGATACGGATGAAATAACCATGTCCTTAAAAAGAGCTTTTCAGGCTTGTGATATATTGCACTTACCCATTCATCGCAATTTCAAACGGGTGTATCGTTTTGATGGTGAAAAAATGATTGCCGATTGGAAAATTTCCGGCCTTGCCTGCTATCTTGTTATTATTAATTGTAATCCAGGGAATGAAAATGTGGCAAAAGCTCAATTGTATTTTGCTATGAACAGGGCTTTTTATAAATGAAAAGGTAATAGCTTCGAAAAGAAAATACCCTTACCGCCGTAACTGCTATTACTTTGATAAGGGTACTGTATGTTGTAACTGGGAAAAGAAAATTAATTTCTTAGGGCTGGTTTAATGACCGGTTTCACCCCCTCAATCCTGGTTGGAAGAATTAGTTTTTCTTGCGGAAAAATCAGGTTTGATTTGTTTTTCAGACGATTGTCAGATGTCTTTGTGTGCTGAACTGTAGCATTCGTCGTAGGTATGGGAAGGCCGCATCTATCCTCCGGCACTTTTGCACTTCAGGGGTACCACCCGAAAATTCTTCGCCACCAGTGATACTATAAAAAGATAAAAAGGCTGATTAAACAATCCAACGACTTCAGTGTTTCGCATGCATGTTATTATGCCGGATGATTGATATCATGTTGCTTCGGTGCAGCCGAATTTTGCCATAACTTTATCGCTCCTTCGGGATGGAGTTAATCAATCAATACAAATCATCAAACCTTTTCAGTAATAATAATTTATTATAATCTTTAAAAAATGGAAAACAACACATCTGACAGCATATTAGCTCATGTTAACGAACCGGGCAATGAAGCTAAATGCCCCTTTTCTGGTGGAGCATTAAAGCAAACTGCCGGTGGCGGCACAAGAAACCGTGACTGGTGGCCGAATCAATTAAAGTTAAACATCCTTCGGCAGCACTCTTCTCTCTCCAATCCAATGGATGAAAAATTTAACTATGCTGAGGAGTTTAAGAGCCTCGATTTGGATGCCGTTAAAAAAGACATTTTCGATTTGATGACCGTCTCGCAGGATTGGTGGCCAGCCGACTTTGGTCACTATGGCCCCTTCTTCATCCGGATGGCATGGCATAGTGCAGGTACATACCGTATCTCCGATGGTCGTGGTGGTGCCGGTTCCGGTACACAACGTTTTGCACCGCTCAATAGCTGGCCTGATAATGTGAATCTCGACAAGGCCCGTTTATTATTATGGACCATCAAACAGAAATATGGTAAAAAAATCTCCTGGGCCGATCTGATGATTCTTACCGGCAACTGCGCCCTTGAGTCAATGGACTTCAAAACGTTTGGTTTCGGCGGTGGTCGGGAAGATGTTTGGGAACCTCAGGAGGATGT
>JAJAZO010000367.1 GCA_026785745.1 Chitinophagaceae bacterium
CCCTTTTCTCCCTTATCACCGTCACTTTTATCTGGCCAGGAAAGGTCATTTCGGTCTGTATTTTCTGGGCTATTTCGAAGGAAAGCCTGTCAGACTCCTGGTCAGTTACTTTATCAGCTTCCACAATTACCCTTAACTCACGACCCGCCTGAATGGCATATGCCTTTTCAACACCAGTATAAGCCATTGCCAATGCTTCAAGATCTTTGATACGTTGCAGGTACTGCTGCATTATTTCCCGACGGGCACCCGGTCTTGCACCACTGATGGCATCACAAGCCTGAACGATGGGGGAAATAACAAACTGCATCTCCATCTCATCGTGGTGGGCACCAATCCCATTTATTACCGCAGGGTTCTCACCATATTTCTCAGCCAGTTTTGCTCCTAATAATGCATGGCTCAATTCGCTTTCTTCGTCAGGCACCTTGCCTATATCATGAAGAAGACCAGCTCTTTTAGCCAGTTTTACCATATTTTGGTTTAGGCCCAGTTCGGCAGCCATGGTGGCGCAAAGATTGGCGGTCTCCCGGCTATGCATCAGCAAGTTTTGACCGTAAGAAGAACGGAATCTCATCCTTCCTACCATTCTTACCAATTCTTTATGCAGGCCGTGGATTCCCATTTCAATCACTGTTCTTTCTCCAATTTCCATTACCTGTTCATCAATTTGCTTCTTGGTTTTTTCAACCACTTCTTCAATTCTGGCAGGGTGGATACGACCATCAGCCACTAACCGTTGCAAACTCAAACGGGCAATTTCACGACGGAGGGGATCGAAACTCGACAAAAGAATTGCCTCTGGAGTATCATCCACAATCAGGTCAACACCAGTAGCAGCTTCCAAAGCCCGGATATTACGGCCTTCCCGACCAATGATCTGGCCTTTTATTTCGTCACTTTCAAGATTGAAAACGGTAATGGTATTTTCAATGGCCTGTTCTGCAGCAGTACGCTGTATGGTCTGAATGATAATTTTCCTTGCTTCTTTGTTGGCTTTTTGTTTGGCATCATCAATAATTTCCTGCTGTATGCCAATGCCCTGTGTATGGGCTTCGCTCCGCATTCCTTCTATCAACTGGTTTTTTGCTTCTTCAGCAGAAAGCCCGGCTATTTTTTCAAGCCGACGGTTATGCTCTTCCGTATGTTTCTCCAGTTCAGCTTTTTTATTGGTCACTACATCAATCTGGCGATTGAGGTTTTCTTTAATGACATCATTCTCCTTTATCTGCTTGTCAAGAGAAACTTCCTTTTGCGTTACAGATTGTTCTTTCTGTTTTGCACGGTTTTCACTGTCATTTATTTTTTTTGTTTTTTCCAGTACGTCCTTATCATGTGCAGACTTGAGTTGTACAAAACGTTCTTTAGCCTCCAACTCTTTTTCTTTCCGGATGGTTTCGGCTCTTAACTCAGCTTCTCTGAGAATGGTTTGCGACTGTAATTCTGCTTCTGCTACTTTTCTGCTGGTGTCTTTGGCAAAAATTAATTTACCCACTATGAGGCCGGCAATGAGGGCGGCAACACCGATGATGATGTAAAGTATATTCGGGTCCATGAATGTTTTTGTTTAAATGTGGCACAATGCTATGCGTTAATAATAATTTCATAATCTTGAAACTACGTAATTAGCGAAGATACAAAACGGGGACTAATCCCGGAAGCCTCTTTGGAAATTGATTTACAAGTAGTTCAGGTACAGAAATTCGGCCTTTTTTAAGCACTAAAGGGGCATTGGTACTTTGGAAACCCTTATTTTTCGGCCAATTGGTTATCCAGCAACTTTTCAATTGCACCTAAACGGTCAGCCAGGTTTTCAGTCACAATCCCGGCTGCTGCCCCTTCATGTTGTTCGGTAGCATACCAGATAAGTACCATTGCCACATAATCCTGCATATCCTTACCGGCAAACTGGGTTTTGAACTCAATAATCTTATCATTGACGGTTTTTAGGGTCTTTCTTACTACCTCTTCATCTTCCGGGGTAATTTTAATCCGGTAACTTCTGTCGCCAATAGTGGCGGATATGGCAATTAATTCACTCATATTGTTCTATTTTCAAAATCCTTTACTTATTTTAGTTGTCCCATTCAATTCATCCCTCCCGAGAAAGCATAAGGTTAAGGTCATTTCCCAGAAAAACGCTTTAAACAGCCACCAAAACAAACCTGATTATGTTTGCCAAAATTAAGTCATCAAACTTTATTGATGCGTTGAAGTTTCAACTCTTTGCCCCTAAAGGCAATTGTGTCCGGGGAGTCTTAAAGGATGATACCGGTAGTATTTGCAGGACAATTGAAAAAGACATTGACTCAGACCGGGAAGAACTTACCTGGACAGGGCTGAATGATTTGCCTTACGGCAGATATACACTCGAACTTTCGCAGGGTAATGATGAACCCGATAGCTATCGGGTGAAAATGAATTTAGTGAAGAGAGTGTAAGCTATTCTCCGAGCAATGTAATACAGCGATCAATTTCTTTCAGGTAGCCGTTGATCCTTTTTTCAAAGTCCTTTTTATCAGCCTCACTCATATCACCAGCACTTACTTTTAAAATACTTACTTGTTGTTTTAATTCGTCGGCACTTTTTTGCTGTACGGCAATTTTTGTTTGTGCAGCGTCTAACTCTTCCTTTAGCTTGCTGTTTTCTTTTTGCACAGCGGCATGTTGCTTCAACAGTTGCTGAAGTTTATCCTGAATTCGTTTCAGATGTTGTTCGGTTGTACTCATTTCCTGATTTCGGCCTGAAGGTCTTTTTCCAAAGTTGTCATAATCTTGTTCATCCAACCATCAATTTCTTTATCGGTCAGTGTTTTTTCTTCGTCTAAAAAAGTAAAGTTAACGGCTACTGATTTTTTACCGGCACCCAATTTTTCACTTTCAAAAATATCAAACAGTTTTATGTCCTGTAACTTATTGAGTTTTATTTTTTGCACTGTTTGCTGCACCTGTTCCCAGGCCATTTCTTTTGGTACAATCAAGGCAACGTCCCGTTGTACAGCAGGATATTTCGAAATTTCTTTTACTGCTTTTGTTTGTTTGGATGCCAGTTCTGATAACACAGCCCAATTGAGGTCGGCGAAAAATACTGGCTGTTTGATACCAAATTTGTCGAGGATACTTTTCTTTACTTCACCAGTACCAGCGATGATTTGATTACCTGCCTTTCCGGTAAGCAGGTTCAATTTATAAACAATATGATTGTCCAGTTTTGATGCCGGTACTATTTCTATGGTATCAGGAGTGATGCCCAGAACTTTCAGCACAACACCAACAGCTCCCTTCAATGAATAAAAGTCGGAGGAAACACTTTTTTGTTTCCAGCTATCTTCATTTTTCTTTCCGGTAAGAACTATACAAAGTTTCTCTGTTTCAGTGTACTTGCCAGGCCCCGATGTGCTATAGGCATTTCC
>JAJAZO010000368.1 GCA_026785745.1 Chitinophagaceae bacterium
GCTGGAGGCTGTATATGCCGTCAATAAAAATATTGTTTTGGTACTGATGAATGGCCGGCCACTGGCTGTTACCTGGGCCGATGAGCATATTCCTGCCATTGTAGAAGCCTGGCAACCCGGTATTCAATCTGGCAATGCGATAGCCCAGGTTTTATTCGGAGAATATAATCCATCTGGTAAGTTGCCGATGACCTTTCCGAGAACGGTCGGGCAGGTTCCTATTTATTATAATCATTATAGCACCGGAAGACCCGGTCCAAAGAAGGAAGTATTCTGGTCACATTATATAGATGAAGTGAATGAACCATTATATCCTTTTGGTTTTGGTTTAAGCTACACCAGCTTTGAGTATAGTAATTTAAAAATAGATGCAGCAAATCCAAAAGCAATAAAAGCAGAAGTTACTATAAGCAATAAAGGACAAGTTACGGGAGAAGAAGTTGCCCAGTTGTATATCAGGGTAAAAACAAGTAGTGTTGTTCGTCCGGTAAAAGAATTGAAAGGATTCAGCAAGATTGAATTACAACCCGGGGCTTCTTTAAAAGTTACTTTTATTTTAACTGATAAAGAATTAGGTTTTTATAATAACGATGGGGTTTTTATAGTAGAACCGGGCGAATTTGAACTGATGATTGGATCGTCTTCTGCTGATATCAGGGTAAACAATAAATTTATACTTAATAAATAAATTTATCCGGTAGAATTATTTTAAGTGCTTTAATTGTTGAATGGTCGCTTTCGGGTCAGTCGCTTTAAAAACGGTATTCCCTGCTACCAATATATCGGCACCGGCGGCAATAATGGAAGGCGCATTTTCAACCGTAACACCGCCATCTATTTCTATCTGCACTTTCAGTCCCCGTTCATCAATCATTTTGCGGAGCTGTTTTATTTTTTCTAAGGTGTAAGGAATAAATTTTTGTCCGCCATAGCCGGGGTTCACACTCATCATACATACTAAGTCAATGTCGTGGAGTATATCACTCAAATCTCCCACAGGAGTATGCGGATTGATAGCAACGCCAGCTTTCATCCCCAACGATTTTATCTGCTGAATATTCCGGTGAAGATTGGGGCAGGCTTCAATGTGAACAGAAAGATTATCAGCCCCGGCGTTTTTAAATGCTTCAGCAAATTTTTACGGCTCCAATATCATCAGGTGCACATCGCAGACTTTGGTAGTGGCTTTGCGGATGAATTCAATAATCATCGGCCCGTAACTGATGTTGGGAACAAAGCGGCCATCCATTACATCTAAATGAAACCAGTCTGCTTCACTTTCGTTGAGCATTTTACATTCGGCTTCCAATTTCAGGAAGTCAGCTGCGAGAAGGGAGGGAGCGATGATGGGCATATAAATAATTAAAGTTCGAGGATGTTTTGTGCATTAGAAACGAATTGCTCTGCAATTATAGCAAATTCTTTAACCAGTTCCGGGTCGACTTCAGCAAAATCATCATAATCAGAACCCTGGCGGTTTATAAATACCTCTCCATAAAATTTACCCAGTGGCAATGATATTAATCCTGTTGAGATAAAATGTAAACCAAGCAATTGCTTAACTCCGGAGTGAGTTTTTGTAAAAATATCTTTGCTGAATAATAAAGCAGTTGCAGCATAAAAACAGCCGTAATAAAGTCGGTTTAATCCAGCTGCCATAAAATTAAATTCTATCATTTTTTCTGCCTCATATAATGTCCTTCTGGCCTTGGCTATTTTAATCCGGATGATATCTTCTTTTGAAGGAGTGTTCATATCGTAATGCCATCCTTTTTTATATTGATAAAAAGGGCTGTATTCGGATATAGTTCATACCAGGTTTTTTTTGACTTAATGAGTGGAGAAATAACCTGGTGTGTCAGAAGCTCTAAATCATACAAAGGGTAAGATATTCTCCTTTTATCCTCATATGTAATGTTGTCACTATCCAAAAGTATAAGCAAGTCAATATCTGATTCAGGCCCATTGTCTCCCCTCGCATAAGAGCCATAAAGAATTACTTCTGCCTTTGGTTCTTGCAAAAGGACAAGCTTTTTTATTTCTGATAATAATTGTTGCTTTTCCACCTATCAAAATTAATGCTATTTCAACTTATCTGCCGCTTCTTTTGCTTCGGTAAAACTGTTGTCCAACCCATAAGCTCTTTGGTAATTGAGCTTTGCATCCTCCTTTTGACCCAACGCTTCCTGGCATTTGGCAATCCAGAAATACGCATCTGGAAATTTAGGAGAAATGGTATTGGCTAATTGAACCGTTTTTAAAGCGTCACCAAACTTTTTTTGATCGTACAGCACCCGGCCTTTTTCTATGTAAGCATTCAGGTAATTATAATCATGCTTAAGGGCTTCATCAAACATCGCAAGGGCTTTTATTTTCTCATTGATATTAGAAAAATAAATGCCTTTATAATAATACGGCTCTGCATGAAGTTTTAACGTATCTATTTTAATCAGCGAATCGCATAGGGCAATCACTTTCGCATTTTTATTTTCGCCATACTTGTATGCCAGATCATAATTAAGGTCAATGTCGTAGGGAGTAATCCGGTAAGCTTTTTCTAAAATGCTGATTGACTCCGTTGCATTTCCCTTTTTAGCTGTTAACTCAGCTTTTATTTTCAGCATATCCACCTGCTCAGGATTTTTCAGCAATAAATCATTGCAGATTTTTAATGCTTCATCTATTTTATTTTGTGCGTTGAGAGAACGGGCCAGTGTAAGTTGCAGCAGAAAACTATTCGGTAACTCAGCTAATGCCTTGTTCAGAAAAAAAATGGCAGTATCAGGTTTTTTATCCAGCAATAGATTACCCAGACCAAATGCATACTTTTCATCCTTCTTTAATGCCCATGCCTTTTTGAAATCAGCCAAAGCCGGTTCGGGCAGGTTATTAGTATTCAACAGCACAGCCCTGCGGAAATAAAGCTCATCGTTTTTTGGTTGTTGTTTGATGGAGTCCGTCAATCCGGCATAAGGAGGCTGGCTCAGTATTTCACCAAAAGGAGAATCATTGCCTTTATCATTACAACTACTGATTAAAATCAGCATAACACTCAATAGGGAGATTATTTTTGCAATCCTGTTCATATTTCAAAACTAAATGATTTTATAAGCCGAGGTATGACAATCACCTGACAAAATAAAGTTTTAACGAAAATACCTTTGCTGCCGCCGATTAAACGAACAAAAATGAAAAAACTTGTATTGCTTTCGCTGATAGTTATCACCCTCATTTCTTCCTGTAATAACAGTGCAAAAATAGCTGCTTCCTCACCCGCTGCTGATACCTTACGATATGCTGATGAAACGCATTTTAAGAATATTCAGCAACTGACTTTTGGCGGTGATAATGCTGAAGCGTACTGGAGCTATGATAGCAAGTACCTGGTTTTTCAGCGAACCAATCCTAAAGATGGAATAAACTGTGACCAGATTTTTATGGGAAAAGCTCCAACAAAAAATGGGGAGAAGTTTACCTATAAAATGATCAGCACTGGCAAAGGTCGCACTACTTGCCCTTTTTTTACTAAAGATGGCAAGCATATTATTTATGCATCTACCCATCTTGGCAGCATCGATTGTCCTCCAACACCGGACAGGGCAAAGTATGGCAATAAATATATCTGGCCTTTGTATAGCAC
>JAJAZO010000369.1 GCA_026785745.1 Chitinophagaceae bacterium
AATTTCAAGGAATGCACCGTAATCTTCAATGTTTACTACTTTACCTTTTACGATATTTCCTTCAGCAATGTTCTCAGCCAGCACATCCCAAGGATGCGGAGTCAGTTGTTTAAGACCAAGGCTGATACGTTTTTTCTCATCATCAAAATCAAGTACTACCACATTGATCTTCTGATCCAATTTCAATACTTCAGTTGGATGAGAGATACGTCCCCATGAAATATCAGTGATATAAAGCAGACCGTCGAGACCACCCAGGTCCATGAAAGCACCAAAGTCTGTGATGTTCTTGACAGTTCCTTCCAATACTTGTCCTTTCTCCAGTTTGCTCATGATCTCTGCCCTTTGAGCTTCGATATCGCTTTCGATTAATGCTTTGTGAGAAACAACTGCATTCTTAATAGTCTCGTTTATCTTAACTACTTTGAATTCCATTGTTTTTCCAACAAACTGATCGTAGTCCGTTACAGGCTTCACATCAATTTGTGAACCCGGTAAGAATGTTTCCATCCCGAATACATCAACGATCAAACCACCTTTAGTTTTAGAGGTAACAATACCAGTGATAACTTCACCGGTTTTATGTACTTCCACAATTCTTTCCCAAGCTCTGGTAATACGGGCCTGGCGGCGACTAAGATTCAGATGTCCGTCTCTGTCTTCTTTTTCTACAATCATTACTTCCACTTCGTCACCTACAGCGAGATTGGGAAGGTCACGGAATTCATTCAGCGAAATCAAACCATCACTTTTAAAGCCAATGTTCAGTACAACGTCAGTTTTTGTTAAACCAACCACCATACCTTTCATCATTTGTCCATCATTCAGTTGCACAAAAGTGTTGTCATACACTGTGTGATACTTTTCTTTTTCTTCTTTTGTGTAAGTCGTAATGTTACGTTTGTCAACACTCCAGTCAAAATCATCATGAGCTGTTTCAACAATAGTCACTTTTTGTTCAATGACCTCTTCAGTTCCGGCAATACCGGAATCTGCGACAGGTGCAGTTGTTGTCGCTGTAGCAGTTTCTGCGCCGGTTTCAACCGGATCAGAACCAGTCTCCTGTTCATCAGCGTTTAGTTGTTTTCTAATTATGTTTTCAAACATTTAAAATAGTCCCGAAGGGTTTTATTTTCGGGGGAGCAAAGATAAGAGAAAGAGTTGGGAGTCAGGAGTCTTGAGTCAGGAGTTTTTTTCCAAAAATGCCAACTGCAATTCATTGATTTGACTGCCGTTGCGAACGTCGCCGGGGATCGGTGTTCTGTTCTTCATCTGGCAATTCTTACTATATTCACCAAAATTAGCTGTTTGCTGTACAGTTGCCTTAAATTTATAGCCCGGCTGGCCATCAGGGTTTTTTGCCGGAAAATAATCATCAACCAACATGATTTATTAAAAATCAAAGGCCCCGTTTTACTCGCATGTAATCATCCCAATTCGTTTCTGGACTCTGTTATACTTGATACGTTATTTGAACAACCTGTATGGTCACTGGCAAGAGGTGATGTTTTTAAAAAGCCTTTTATTATCCGGATTCTGTCTGCTTTAAAAATATTACCCGTCTATCGCACCAGCGAAGGAGTAGAAAACCTCTCAGAAAATTATAAAACATTTGAAGCCTGCATCAATATTTTCCAGAACAACGGAATAATAAACATTTTTAGTGAAGGCAAATGTATCAACGAATGGCATCTCCGTCCGTTAAAAAAAGGAACTGCAAGACTGGCCATCAAAGCATGGGAAGAAAATATTCCATTGCAGGTAATACCAGTCGGTATTAATTACAGTTCATTCAGAAGGTTTGGCAAAAATATTTTTCTAAATTTTGGTTCGCCTATCATTAAAAAAAATATTAATTTCACTGAAGCAGATGGCATGCGGCATCAATCTTTTAATAACCAATTACAAAAACAACTGGAACAATTGGTTTTTGAAATACCAAAACAGGATAAACAAAAACAAAAAGAATTACTTGAAATAAAGCCTTCTGTACAAAAAAAAATATTACTGGCTATCCCTGCTGTAGTTGGCTATCTTATTCATCTACCACTTTACATACCGGTTAAAAAATTTACCTGGAAAAAAACTAATCACAATGACCATTATGATTCTGTACTGACCGGCATTCTTCTTTTCGGCTATATACTTTACTTAATTGTAATAGTAGCTATAGTATGGATTATAACCGGCGGCTGGTGGGCAATCTTTTTACTGATACTTTTACCTTTTACTGCCTGGGCATACTCACAACTGAAACCGCAATTGGATAAATAGCATCCATTACTTTTTTACCCCGAAAACAATTTCTCCGCTGGCTTCTTTTTTATATGTCTTAAAAAGCCGATCCCAGAAACTAAATACAGAACCATAATTAGTATCTGTTTCCTCCTGTTTATCTGAATGATGAATACGGTGCATCAGCGGAGAAGAAAATAATTTTCTGTACAAGTAATCAAACTTACGGCTGATATTAATATTGGAATGATGTATGAGCACAATTATGAAAAACAAGGTTTCGTAAATAAGAATGGGTAAAAAAGAAAATCCCATCAACAAAAAGAAAACGGCTTTATATACAGTAGAAATTAACAGCTCCACCGTATGAAAACGTAAAGCAGTGGTGGTATTCATTTTATTATCCTTGTGGTGAAACTGGTGAAAACGCCAGAATATTTTTTGGGTGTGGTTGATGCGGTGCCACCAGTACATGGCTAAATCCATAATAAATATTGTAATCGCCAACTTTAACCAAAACGGGAAAATGAATTGCTGCAAAAATCCTATTTTATTTTTTTCCATTGCGGATAACAACTCAATAATAAGTACAGAAGGGAAAAACTGGAT
>JAJAZO010000370.1 GCA_026785745.1 Chitinophagaceae bacterium
GCAAATATCTGGCTGCGGATATTATAGCGGATATAATCAATGATCTGTTTATCACCGGCAATAAAAGCGCCGATGGAGGCCATTGATTTGGCAAACGTAGAAAAGTATAAGTCAATTTTATCCTGCACACCCTGCTCTTCCCCGGCACCGGCACCTGTTTTGCCTAATGTGCCAAAGCCATGTGCATCATCCACCAGCAGACGAAATTCATATTTATCTTTCAAGGCTGCAATATGTTGCAGATTGCCCTGGTCACCGGCCATTCCAAACACACCTTCAGTAATCACTAATATACCACCGGATTTTCCACCGGATCCTGCGGATTGTTTTTCAATTAAAGCAGTAGCCCGTTGCATTTGTTTTTCAAAATCTTCGATGTCGTTATGTTTGTAGACATACCGATGACCGGTGTGCAAACGAAGACCATCAATGATACAAGCATGGCATTCGGCGTCATACACAATAATATCATGACGACCGCAAAGCACATCAATGGTACTGAGAATACCCTGATAGCCAAAGTTGAGCAGCATAGCATCTTCTTTACCTTCAAAAGCGGCCAGTTCAGTTTCCAGTTGTTCATGCAATGTACTGTTGCCACTCATCATCCGGGCACCCATAGGAGAGGCCAGTCCATATTGTTTAGCGCCTTCGGCATCTGCTTTTCTAACTTCTGGGTGATTGGCAAGGCCGAGGTAGTTATTCAAACTCCATACAATCATTTCTTTGCCACGAAATTTCATCCGGCTGCCGATTTCTCCTTCTAATTTGGGGAAAGCAAAATAGCCATGTGCTCTTTCACGATGCTGGCCAATAGGACCGGCATGTTTCAATAAACGTTCAAAAATATCTGCCATATCTGTGCTTATTTAAGTGTCGCAAAGATAAGGTTTTCAACTTTTTGTAAAAATTGAACTTTGTCAGGATTATCGTTTTGGGAATGAGTGGTTTAGACTACTTAGTGGCAGGTGTCTCGACTGATTTAGGGGAACTCTTTTTCAGGTTACCCGCAGTTGGAGTTTACAGTATTAAGAGTGAGAATCTTTTAATTCATTTGTTGGCGTAGTGAGTTTATCGAACTATGCCAGCAGCATAAGGCTATACGCAACCTGCCTACCGGCAGGCAGGCACACAACAAAGGCCGTTCAATGGTTTGGAAAAGCAACAAAGGCGGACAGGAAAGACAAAAGTGGTTTTGATGACTTCATCTAAATAATATATAGAATCTCTTCTGTAGTAGTTGAACTGCTTTTATCAAAAAGCATATTCGAAGGAAATATTACATCTTCATCTTTGCCCCAATAAATATTTCCATTCTTAACAATGAATTTTTTAAAGTTAGCCGGGGCAAAATATTTAATGTAGTCACCTCTTACATATTGCTGAAAAAGGGGAAGAAAATCCTTTACTGTTGTACGACTCTCCTTTCCATCGGAGAATGTCAAGATGATGAAAAAGTCATGCAGGTACCTGGCTGAAACAAGAGTTACTTTTTGTTCAGTTTTTTTGCGATGACTTCGCACTTTACTTTTTTGTGATATATGAATACTGCTTCCCATTTAGAAATTATTTTTTTAAAATTTTCTTTTAGAAACACAGCCACTTCTTTGGCCTCAACCTCTGTAAGGGGTTTTTTGCCTTTTATCCGTTTGAATATCAAAATTACATTATCTCCTGATATTTCAAACTCTGCTTTCATTTCTCTTTCCTGCAAATGAATATGCACATGAATCGGTAAATGGTCGTTTGTATAAAAACGGATAATAAAATTCAGGTATTGAAATATTTTCGGCATAGTTCAAGGTACAAAAAAAATAGCCTTGTCGGTGTTTTGCCAGCAGCACAAGGGCTATCCTCAACACACAACAAAGGCCGTTTAATGGTTTGGGAAGATGGACAAGGGCAAAAAACAAGTATACCGCCAGCGGCGAAAGAATAAAACTGCGAAACTGGAAGTTTCGCAGAGCTGTGACAAAAAACAAGTATACTGCCAGAGGCGAAAGAATAAAACTGCGAAACTGGAAGTTTCGCAGAGCTGTCAACAATCAGCCATTTGGTGGATCTGTTATTACACCCGATAGCTATCGGGTCGTATCAACAAGTAAAATACATAACTGAAGAGCCGTATGACGAGAAATTGTCAAGTACGGTTCTGTGAGGACGTAGGGGTGAAATTCCCCTGCGTTACTCGATTACCTGGATACCCTTCTTTCAGTCGTTGTCAATTGTTGCTTGTTTCAGTGTTAGTTTCAAACTTAAAAATCCAATTAGCCCTGCAATCAATGACGAAATTAAAATCACAAATTTTGAGTTGTTGATTATAGTTTCATTGTCAAAAGCAAGAAGTGTAATAAAAATTGACATTGTAAATCCTACTCCGCCCAAAAATCCTACCCCTAAAATAGCTTTCCAATTTAGGTCGGTTGGAAGTTTGCAAAATCCAAATGTTACCGCTAAGAAAGTCAGTAAAAATATGCCAAGTGGTTTGCCTACAATAAGTCCAAAAGCAATTCCTAAGCTGTAATTCTGTGTTAGTGTTTGTCCAATGTCGCCGCTTAAAATGATAGCTGTATTTGCTAATGCGAATACTGGTAAAATAATAAAGGCAACTGGTTTATGTAAAAAATGTTGCAAAATATACGAGGTTGATTTTTCACTTCCGTTCCCAAATGGAATGGCAAAAGCCAATAGAACACCTGTAATTGTGGCGTGAACTCCTGAATTAAGCATAAAATACCACATAGCAAC
>JAJAZO010000371.1 GCA_026785745.1 Chitinophagaceae bacterium
ATACTCTCCGGGTTTGTATTATCTAACTGTAAAAGCATATCTAAATTTACAAATTATTTAACTCCCATAGCCCCATAACATAAAACTCTGCTAGCTAAACAAATATTCCACATCTTCCCTCGTCAATGCTTTCACAAATGACGCATCATCAGAAATGATGTCTTTGGCCAATGCCTTCTTCTTTTCCTGTAGTAACAGGATTTTATCTTCAATGGTATCCTTACAAATCATGCGGTAAGCAAATATGTTTTTGGTTTGCCCGATACGGTGGGTACGGTCAATGGCCTGTTGCTCCACGGCAGGATTCCACCAGGGGTCCACAATATATACATAGTCGGCAGCGGTAAGGTTAAGACCAACACCACCAGCCTTCAGTGAAATCAGGAACACCCTTACCTCATCATTGTTCTGGAAACTTTCAATAGCTGTTTGCCTGCCCGGTGCGGAAGTGCTGCCATCAAAGTATTCATACTTCACACCCAGTTCGTCCAGCTTAGCTTTTATCAATGCCAGCATGCCGAGGAACTGTGAAAATATCAACGCCTTGTGGTCACCGATATTTTCTGTTATCTCTCTTGCCAGCTCATCCAGCTTGATGGAATGGTTTTCAAATTTTTCCTGTTCATTTAGTATCGCCGGTGAGTCGCATATCTGCCGCAGCTTCATTAATCCCTGTAAAATGGTGAGCTGTGATTTTTGAATACCCTGTGTTTCAATGGTACCCAATATCTGGTTGCGGAAATCATTGCGGTACGCATCATATATATTACGTTGTTCATCTTCCATTTCGCAGAACAAAATCATTTCCTGCTTTTCCGGAAGGTCTTTTGCTACCTGTTCTTTTGTACGCCTTAATATAAACGGATACAGAATTTTTTTAAGGTGGTCTTTTCTGTCCCTGTCACCAAATTTATCAATCGGTATGGCAAATTCCTGGCGGAAAAATTCCATAGTGCCCAGCATACCGGGATTCAGGAAATTCATTTGTGCAAAAATATCAAACGTATTATTCTGCAATGGCGTACCACTCATGCACAGGCGGTTCTTTGAATTTAACAAACAAGCCGCTTTGGTTACTTTGCTTGATGGATTCTTGATAGCCTGGCTTTCATCCAATAGTACATAATCAAACTCTATCCCCATCAGTAATTTAATATCACTGCGCAGTGTACCATAAGTGGTAATCGTAATGTCATGATCAACCAACTCTTCTCTCATCCTAGTCCGGGTGCCGCCATGATGAATACGATACGTTAGTTTGGGTGTGAATTTTTTTATTTCATTCTCCCAGTTGTAAATAAGTGTGGTAGGGCAAACAACCAATGCTTTCAACTTGCCATTCTCATTTCTGTAATATTCCATAAAGGAAAGGGCCTGAACCGTTTTACCCAAACCCATATCATCTGCCAGTATGCCGCCCCATTTAATGTCTTTCAAATAATTCAGCCATTGATAACCTGCCACCTGGTAAGGCCGCAGTATCATCTTTAAATGATACGACGGCTCTATTTCTTTTATCTGGTTAAACTGCCGCAGATTTTCATACTTCTCTTCTAATTGCACTATCAGTTCTTCTTCATCTCTTGTTTCATACAACTCATCTACCACACTTAAATGATAACGGGACAGTTTTAGTGTATCCGTCTTTCCTTCTCCCACCCGGAACAATAAAGAATACTTCTTCAACCACTCTTCTGGTAAAATACCGAGTGTACCGTCATTCAATTGTACAAATTGCTGTTTATTGGCCAATGCCCTTTTTACTTCGGCTACACTTACTTTCTGGTCGCCAAAAACAATATCCACTTTTGCATCAAACCAATCCGTGTTACTGCTAATGAAAATTTTCGTTTGCGGCTTGGCTGTATTGAAGCGGAAATTTTTCAATGCTTCAAATCCAAACACCGGCGTCTTCATTTCCTTCATCGCATCTACAAACAAAAAGAACCAGTTGTTTTTTAATACATCCGTTCCTTTTAATGCCAGTGTGCCTGAGTCTTCATTGAAGGCAAAACTTGAATGCAGGTTTTGCAATTTTTGTATAAACTCATTTTCTTTTTCCCGGTTGCGATGTACCACCAGCACTTTATCTCCCTGTGGCACTATCATTTCATCCCGGTCTCTTGTTCTTGTTTCGAAACCTTTATAAGAGAACGATGGTTGAAAAACGAGGAAGTCGCCTTTTTCCAACAAGAACAATTTTACTTCCGGGTTGCCATCTTTTATTTCCTGCACTAATGATTTATCAAAATCTACTTTGTGTTCTTTTGCCAATGGCATAATGAACCCGTTCAGCGTTTTCACCCATTCATCAGCCGTAACACTCATTTTACCAGTTGGTAAAAATTTTTCTACCAGGTGAATCACATCATTATCCTTCCAGAGATAAGCCTGGTTGTTATATAAAAAGAATAACGGGCTTGCCGCTTCATTATCGCCGAGGTCGAACTCCAGCGGACCGGCTTTTACCCGGCATTGGATAGAGTAATTGGACCCGATAGCTATCGGGTTTTTCTTTATACTAAAATGTGGCTTTGCATCTTCAGCCTGCAATTGTAACTGTTGCAGGTTATTTGTCTTGAATGCTTTTTTATCGGGCAACAGGAATATAAAAGGATTGCCTGCCGATTCGGTAAATATTTTTTTCAGTTTTGGCAGCAAGTATTCTGCCATTAGTTCTTTTGTTTCATCCGGCAAATCATCTTCTTCTGCATGTATGATATTTTCCCAGATGCCGGAGAAAGGTGAATTACGACTGATATATTTATTGATTTCAGACTCCTGTAGTTGTCGTAACAGTGTCAGTAAATCCTGATCACCCTCGGGTAAGTTATCGGTGTTTACATAACGGCTGATGTCCAGTTTTTCCACCGTGCCGGTAAAGGCATCGTTCGTCTCATTCGGTTCACCTATTACCACATCTACCGTAAACTGCGGGTAGTTCTTTTTATTAAAATTAAAAACAACTCCTAACCGGTGTGATGGTGATGGAATAATTTCTTCCATTACATCTGGTGTGTCTGCTGTTTCTTTTTCTTTTTGCGGCAGCAATACTGGTTTAGGTACAGTAGCTACCTGTGCCACTCTTTTTATATTTGTATCCAATACCCGTAAAAATGGTTTGGCATCTTTGTAAGCAAATTCAAACTTGCCTTTCAAATCATCTTTTAAAGAATATCCGTAGGCTTCCAGCAATTTATTTTTTTCTTTATCCCAATTTCGGATGGTATCGAAATAATGTGCGCCGTGAGAATTTACCAACTGCAAAAAAACAATCAGTTTCGGCAAACACAACAGGTGCTCTTCATCTTCATAATCGCAACTGGTATCAAAATTTCTTTCTTCGTTTTTACGGATAATAACTTTATACTCCTGGCCGTTCAGTTTTACCGATGCCTTTACTACTTCATTTTCTGCAAACTCAATTTTAGCTTTATTCGATTGCAGATATGTTTCTGCTTCTATAAATAATTCGGGGGAAGAAAGTAACCGCAGTGTTTTTAATTCGATGGCTTTCATCTTGGCAACAGTATGCCGCTGATCATACACAATTTCTTCTGCCTGCAAATGGCCCCGGTCAATCATATCCTGCAACTGGAACATGGCTGCTGCCTCATGCCGGCAAATTTCTCCCAGGTTATACGGGCAGGCGCAACGGAGTGATGTTGATTTGGGGTCTTTAAATTTCTGAATATATACTTTGTAGTAAGTAGAGTAACTGTCATCTTTTACCCGGAACACAGCAGAACCAAACAGGTCATCATACTCTACCAGTTCTACAAAACCGATAGCATGGATTTTTTTGCCTCTGCGGATTACTTCATCCGTTCCATGGGTATAAACGTATTTAACAAGGTGCGGTAAAGCCAAAACTATTTTCGATTTTAGATTTAAGTCCCGATAGCCATCGGGACAAAAAAGGTTAATCGGCAAATGTAAAAGAATGTGCAGCGGATTTCCTCGTAAAATGGAATAAATAATAAATAAATTTTATTGTCAGATAGTGCAGGAAAAATGGAGTATCTTAGTAGATTTTTTTTACCTCACCTCGAACTGCGTTCCCAACTTTCGTTTCACTCAGTTGCTCCTTAAAAGGAGAGGAACCACACACAGCCCTCGCTTATTTAAACATTCTTTACTCCTTATAAAACTTACTATTACTTAGCCACCAGCTTGCCATCATTATACAGCGGCAACACATTAGCCACATCATTCGTAAGGCAAAATTTAATATCTTCTATCAACCCAAACCGTTCTACGAGGCGATGATAGTGAGTGAGCTTCGGCGCAAAATCAATTATCTTATTTTTTTGTTTTGCATACATTGTTTCTGCCATCAGTGAACTGTCGCAATGAATAGTAAAGTCTTTTGCTATACGATTAATAACTGCCCCGGCGAATAAACTGTCTTCCAGGTTGAAACGGTCTTTCCATCCGGCGCAACCGAGTACTACATTCTTTTTTTCGGCTACCAGAAAAGCACACACTGCCGAAAGGTTGGGAAAAGAACCGGCAATGATGGTGTCTGCATTATTATCCAATGCCATTTGTAAAAGCCTTGTGCCGTTGGTGGTGGTCAATACCAGTGTTTTATTTTCAATAAACTCACGGGTATATTCCATTGGCGAATTGCCATGTTGCAATCCTTCTGCAATCATCCCATCTCTTTCACCAGCAGCAATGCCACCAATGCTTTTACTGATTTCGATGGCTTTGAGAACAGAGTCAACCGGGATTACACATTTTGCACCGTTATACAAAGCCGATGCAATAGTAGAAGTGGCCCGGAAAACATCAATGATAACGACAATGCTGTTGCTTAAATCATATAAATGTAATAATGCCGGGGAAAGGGATGTATGGAGGGTGGGTTTGTTACTCATGCTGATAAAAAACAAAAATAGTGTAACAGAATTTAATAAGCCGATTTTCAGCACTGGTATTAAATCGTTTCCTGGAGGATATACTTTTTGTATATACCTTTGAATAAAAGTAATAAAATGAAGAACCTGTCTTTAAAAATGGATGATGCTGTATTCAACGAAACAGAAAAAATTATTGTCCGGATTAGCAAAAACAGAAACCGCTATATTAACGAAGCCGTGGAGTTTTATAATCTTCTCCAAAAAAGACGAATAATTTCCAGCCAGTTACAAAAAGAATCTAAGCTGGTCCGGGAAGAATCTATGAAAGTGCTTGAAGAGTTTGAAAAGCTACAGGATGCAGATTAAACAATACGAAATATGGATTGCTGATTTAAACCCCAGGTTTGGAACGGAGACCGGGAAAACAAGACCGGTCGTTATCATTCAGACTGATTTACTTATAAGTTCCATCCTTCTGCTATTATTTGCCCCATAACAACAAATGTAACGC
>JAJAZO010000372.1 GCA_026785745.1 Chitinophagaceae bacterium
CACCGGTTCCATCCCCGCATTCAATGCATACTCCACCCCCTCCGTTGCATCTTCAAATACAATACAATCTTTTGGGGGAATATTTAACTGCGCTGCACATGTAAGAAAAGTTTCAGGATCAGGCTTGCTTGCTTTTACATCGTCTGCACTTACCAATGCACCAAAGTATTTTCGTATGCCAAGATTGTCGAGCATAAAATTTATATTGAACATGATGGCGGCAGAGCCGATAGCCATTTTTATTCCGGCCTGGTATGCCTGTTCTAAAAAACGGGCAAGCCGGGCAGCAATTCGGGATGAGGTTTAAATTCTGCTTGGTATTGTTTTTCCTTTTGAAGACTCATTGCATTTTTTTTTCTTCAGAAAAACGACACGGGAAAACCCGTTCCAGCAATTCATGATTTTTTCCATACCATTCTTCCTTCACCCTTTCTATACTGATGCTGGCCCCCAATTCATTTAATATACGATGCCATGCCCGGATATGATAACTCATATCGTTTATCATTGTTCCATTAAGGTCAAATAAAAAAGCTTTCTTGTTATTTATCATGCTGCAATACTACCCCGCTTTGAATGAATTAAAAGACGCTTTAGTGTCGGGTAGCGTCCTGTATTAATATGGTATAATTTCGCCATCTTAAAGACCCCAAAAGGGGTTATTTTTGAACACCTTGTAAAAGTACAAACCAAGCCGGGAATGAAGGAAAAACTGCAGCAGTTAGCCACACAATTAGAAGGAGATTTTTTTGATGATGTTACCATGCGTACCCTGTATGCCACTGATGCATCTGCCTATCGGGAAATGCCGCTGGCAGTAGCCATTCCTAAGACAATTGATGACATAAAGAAGCTGATTGCTTTTGCCCGAAAAGAAAAAACTTCCCTGATTCCGAGAACGGCTGGTACCTCGCTGGCCGGACAAGTGGTGGGTAACGGAATAATTGTGGATGTTTCAAAATATTTTACAAAAATAATTGAACTGAATACTGCGGAAAATTGGGTACGGGTGCAGCCGGGTGTAATCAGGGATGAACTGAATATGTTCCTGAAACCACATGGTTTATTTTTTGGCCCCGAAACCTCTACCGCCAACCGTGCGATGATTGGCGGGATGGTAGGCAATAATTCCTGTGGTTCCAATTCGGTGGTGTATAGAAGTACAAGAGAACATTTGCTGGAAGTAAAAACATTGTTGAGTGATGGCAGCGAAGCAACATTCAAAGCATTGACCATCGATGAGTTTCATGCTAAATGTGAAGGAGATAATCTGGAAGCCACTGTTTATAAATCTGTAAGAAGCATACTAAGCAATTATGATAACCAGGTTGAGATAAGAAAAGAATTTCCCAAGAAATCGGTGGAAAGAAGAAATACCGGTTATGCTATTGATGTATTATTAGAATCAGCCCCGTTTACTGCCGGTGAGGAAGATTTTAATTTTTGTAAATTGATTGCAGGTTCAGAAGGCACATTAGCCTTTATTACTGAAATAAAATTGAATGTAGTACCCCTGCCCCCAAAAGAAGTGGGTTTGTTATGTGTACATTTTAACTCAATTGATGAATCATTAAGAGCTAACCTGATTGCCTTAAAATATAAACCAAGTGCCAGCGAATTGATAGACCATTATATATTAGAATGTACCAAAGAAAATAAAGAACAAATTAAGAATCGTTTTTTTGTGCAGGGCGACCCCGGTGCTATCCTTGTAATAGAATTTGCCCGAGCCAACCGGGAAGAAATAATAGAAATTACCAACCAAGTTGAAGCTGATATGAGAGCCGCTGGGTTGGGCTATCACTTCCCTCTATTATTTGGAGATGATAGTAAAAAAATATGGACGCTGCGCAAAGCTGGTTTAGGGTTGCTGAGTAATTTACCCGGCAATGAAAAAGCCGTACCGGTAATTGAAGACACCGCCGTTGATGTAAACGATTTGCCTGCATATATCCGTGACTTCAATGAAATTTTAAAGAAACACAATTTGTATTCTGTGCATTATGCACATGCCGGTTCGGGTGAAATACATTTACGGCCGATTATTAATTTAAAAACAAAAGAAGGTAACCAGCTATTCAGGACTATTGCGGAAGAAATAGCTACACTGGTTAAAAAATATAATGGCTCCTTAAGTGGTGAACATGGTGATGGAAGACTCAGAGGAGAATTCATCAAACAAATGGTGGGAGAAAAAAATTACCAGTTGCTAAAAGAAGTAAAACGCACCTGGGATCCTTCAACTATTTTCAATCCGAATAAGATTGTGGATACCCCGCCGATGGATACCATGTTGCGCTACACTCCCGGGCAGCAAACTCCACCATTCAAATCTATATTCCGTTTTCACAACCAGGATGTGCTGCAACATGCGGAGCAATGCAACGGCAGCGGTGATTGCAGAAAGACCGAACTATCCGGTGGCACTATGTGTCCTTCTTTTATGGCCACCCGCAATGAAAAAGATACGACCAGAGCAAGAGCCAATATATTACGGGAGTTCCTGACCAATTCTGATAAACTCAACCGATTTGATCATAAAGAAATTTATGAAGTGATGGATTTATGCCTGAGTTGCAAAGGTTGTAAATCTGAATGTCCAAGTAATGTGGATGTGGCAAAACTGAAAGCAGAATTCATGCAGCATTATTATGATGCGAACGGCGTTCCTTTCCGGTCGAAGTTGATTGCCAATTTTAGCCGCTCTGCAAAGCTGTGTGCTATCGCACCGGGCATTTATAATTTTATGATGACGAATGGTGCCATTAGTAAGATGATAAAGAAGTTTTCGGGTTTTGCTACAAAGCGGAGTATGCCGACCATGTATAAAACCACTTTGCTTTCCTGGTATAAGAAAAATCGCAACAAAAAATCTGGGTCTTCCACTAGCACTCCTTTAGGGGATGGGGCCAGACTGGTTTACCTTTTTTGTGATGAGTTTACCAATTATAACGATACAGAGATAGGGATTAAAGCAATTCAACTTTTAGAGAAACTCGGTTATGAAGTTATTATCCCGGAACATATTGAAAGCGGAAGGGCATGGCTCTCAAAAGGTTTGATAAGAAAGGGAAAAGAAATTGCGAATAAAAATATAGCACTGCTTCATTCAATAATAACTGCTGAAACACCATTGATTGGCATAGAGCCATCGGCCATACTCACTTTCAGAGATGAATATCCTGACCTGGCTTCCGATGAATTATTAGAGAAAGCAAAAGCATTATCGCAACATGTTTTATTAATTGATGAGTTTATTGCCAGCGAAATAGAGAAAGGAAATATTTCAAAAGAACAATTTACTAAAGAGAAAAGAAATATTAAGCTGCATGGGCATTGTCAGCAAAAAGCATTGTCGTCTGTTGCTCCTTCGGTAAAATTATTATCGTTGCCCGAGAATTATACCGTAGAAACAATCCCTTCTGGTTGCTGCGGTATGGCCGGTTCATTTGGCTATGAAAAAGAGCATTATGATTTGTCTATGAAAATTGGTGAGCTGGTGTTGTTCCCAACAGTTCGTAAGCAAACTGATGAAACAATCATTGCTGCACCGGGAACAAGTTGCCGTCATCAGATAAAAGATGGCACAGGAAGAAAGGCATTGCACCCCGTGGAAGTGCTTTGGGAAGCAATGTTATAGCTATTATGACGTTCAATGCAGAGACATCCGCCAATAAAGTATTTATAATGTCTATCTGATTTTAAATGCTATACTTGAAAATTTAACATTGAAGATTGATTATTGAAGATTTAAATGCAAATAACCAATGCCCGGCAGGTAAAGCTTACGAAGTTTTTGAAATTTTCTTATTTACCCCAACCCCACCGTAAAAAATCCGGCATGGCCCTGCCCCAGGTAAACACATCGTGGTGGCCATCTTTAAGTTCGAGGTACTTTATTTCGTTTTCTTCAGAATAGCCTTTTGCCACCAGTTCCTTTATCAGGTCCAGTGTATCATCAATAGAATCTATAATGCCATTTTGATTACGGTCTTTCAGTTCATCCATGTTTCCACACTGAAAAAAGAATTTTAACCACGGTGCATACTGCCCGTTTCTTATTTGCTGATGAATGATGCGGTGCTTATCATCATCATACTCTTCATCGTCCTGGTCAATATTTCTCCACCATAAGGACCCTGAGAAAACACCCACTTTGCTAAACTGTCCGGGGTGGTTCCACACAATATCCAATGCCATTAAACCGCCCAGAGAAAACCCGGCAAAAGATTTTTCTTTGAAAGATGGAACTGCATACTGCTTCCGCACAAAAGGTAGCAGCTCTTCGAAAATAAAAGAAGTATATAAATTGGCTTTAGCACCACGGCCTTTATAATCAGGCATACCAGCCACGCCGTATTCCATTTTTCTGTCGGTGCTGCAATGAATAGCCACACACAAAACAGGGGCAATAGCATCATCACCAGTAAATAATTCTTCAAGAATGGATTCAAATCCCATTTTCTCCATATCCTGACCATCATTGATCAGCAATAAACTCATTTGTGATGGGTCAGCCACATTGCGGGGCAGGTAAAAATCAACCTTTACTTCTCTTGCTAAAAATTTGGACTCGATGAAAGTATTTTCAACCAGAATTCCGGGTACATTTTCCACTTGCATGGTTTCAAAAATAAGGAATTCCTGCTAACAGTCCGACGGTCTCCGTCTGACTGTTACACATAATAACATGCTCCAATCAAACAATCTCTTCCTGACTCTTGCTTAGACATCGGCTTGGCTTAATCACATATAATGAAAAAGATTTTATTACCATTTATGGGTCAGACGGAGAAAGTCAGACCCGGCATTGTTAATTTGTTTATTTGACCGCTTCAGGATAAATTTGATAATGGCCGTTTCAGTACATTTTTAACCCTGCGCCGGCTTACATAATTAATCATTCAATTAAAATTTGTTTATGAAGAAAATCGGAATCCTCCACGGTAAGGAACGTTCATTTCCTGAAGCATTTGTGGCCAGAGTAAATAGCAAAAATGTACCCGGCATTACCGCTGAGTCTGTTCGTATTGACAAGGCTATGCAGGGTGAACACACTGGCTATACTGTTATCATTGACCGTATCTCTCAGGATGTACCATTCTACCGCACCTGGTTAAAAAATGCCGCCGTTACGGGTACCGCCGTTATCAACAATCCTTTTTGGTGGAGTGCTGATGATAAATATTTCAACAACTGCCTGATGACGAAAATTGGGGTGCCCGTTCCTAAAACAGCTATCATCCCATCAAGAGATTTACCGGATGATACGTCTGATGAATCTTTCAGCAATCTTGCCTTCCCACTTGATTGGGATAGCATTTTCAGTTACACCGGTTTTCCTGTATATATGAAACCATTTGCAGGCGGAGGCTGGAAAAATGTTTACCGGCTTGACAGCAAAGAAGATTTTTTTGCCAAACATGCCGAAACAGGACAATTGGTAATGCTTTTCCAGGAGGAAATTGTTTTTACTGAATACTATCGTTGTTATTGTATTGGTGGTAAATATGTACGCATCATGAATTATGAGCCCCGCAATCCGCATCATCTTCGCTATGTGGCAGATTTTCAGCCTTCACCAGAACGGTTGAAACAAATGACGGATATCGTACTTAAAATAAATGCTTATCTCGGTTATGATTTTAACACCGTTGAATTAGCCATAAGAGATGGTGTGCCGTATGCCATTGACTTCTGTAACCCTGCTCCTGATGCTGAAAGAACCAGTGTGGGTGAGGAGAATTTTGAATGGGTAGTAGAAACGGCGGCCAATTATGCTATTGAAAAAGCGATGACCAATAAAGAAGGCCAGGACAATCTTACCTGGGGAGAATATGTAAGAAGAGGTGCCAATAAAACTCCGCTGGTGTAATGAGCAAAATGACGATTTACAATATTGATGATGACAGTTACTCAAAAGTGGAGGAGCCGGATTCTTCCCTTACTTATACCTATGCCGATTATCTGCAGTGGCAGTTTGAGGAAAGGCTGGAATTGTTTCGGGGAAAGATATTTAAACTGTCTGCCCCTAATACGAGGCATCAACAGATTTCTCTAACTATGGGCTCAACCTTCCATTCATTTTTTAAAAGCAAAAAATGCCAGGCATTCATAGCACCGTTTGATGTAAGGCTGCCGGTAAAAAATAAAAAGAAAGATGACGAAGTTATTACGGTAGTACAACCAGACATCTGCGTAATCTGTGATGAAACGAAAATAGATACCCGTGGTTGCTGCGGAGCACCGGATCTTGTTGTAGAAATCCTTTCACCCGGCAATTCCAAAAAAGAAATACGGCTAAAATATGAATTGTATGAAGAAGCCGGTGTAAAAGAATATTGGATTGTAAATCCTGATGAAGAAAACATCGTTGTGTTTCTTTTAAATGAAGAAGAAAAATTTTCCGGCCTGAAAATGTATGCAAGTGGCGATACCATAGAAAGCATTGCAGTGCCGGGATTAAACATTAATCTGACCGAAATTTTTACCAAATAATTATTATGAACCTCAACTACAAAAGTTTTACCCTCGGTGTAGAAGAAGAATACATGGTGCTTGACCC
>JAJAZO010000373.1 GCA_026785745.1 Chitinophagaceae bacterium
CCTTATCACAGTTAAGCCGTGCTGTAGAAACCCGTGGTGCAAAAGATGGTTCTAAAACACCACAACTGAGTGACCTCCGTGAATCGGGAGCTATTGAGCAGGATGCTGATATGGTAATATTCTTATCCCGCCCGGAATACTATGATATTACTACCAATGCAGAGGGAGAAAATATTAAAGGACTTACAGAAGTAAAAATCGCTAAACACCGTAACGGAACATTAGAAACAATTAAACTAAAAGCATTGTTGCATATTCAAAAATTCACTGGTTGGGATGATGATCCGTATAATGGAATTGGTCTGCCCGGTGGTAACTGGAAACCGGTAGCCGATGCAGATGGTGATGGCGCAAGGGTGTTTGTACAAACGGGCAGTAAGATGAATGATTTGCCCCAGGATGATGAGGAAACTCCATTCTGATTTTAGTCCCGATAATTATCGGGAGCAGATTTAAGATTTTAGATTTGTCCCGCAGATAGCGGGACATTTTTTATAAAACTGTTACATGAAAAAAATAGTACTGATTCTCCTCTTTTTTTACACGCATAGTTTAGCAAATGCACAATGTGATGCAACAAAACGTCCCATTATTTTTGTGCATGGCTTTCTGGCCAGTGGTGATAGCTATGCATTACAAATACAGCGTTTTATCCGGCAAGGATATTGTGCTGACCGGTTATTTGTATTTGACTGGAACTCCATTGCAAGAAATGGTAAAAAGACAGACAGCCTGTTAAATAGTTTTATTGACAATGTAATTAGCCATACGGGTGCCCGGCAAATTGATTTGGTAGGTCATTCAGCAGGAGGCGGATTAGGCCGTGGTTATTTAATAGATTCTGCACATGCTGCAAAAGTGGCCCACTATGTTCATCTCGGCAGCAATAAATGGGTGTATGAGCTTAATTGGTTTATGAATAATAAATGCCTGAATGTTTACTCGAAAAGTGATAAGATTATCGGTAGTAGTGCTGGTCAAATCGCAGGTGCAACGAATCTTGATTTAGAAGATAAAGACCATTATGAGGTGGCAACCTGCCAGCAAACATTTGATGCTATCTATAAATTTTTGAATGATGGTGCTCATCCGTTAAAGGCTAAGGAAAAAAAGGTTTCGCCAATCCAAATTAGTGGTAAAGCAGTGCTACTGGGTGATAATGAACCTTTGCGTAATAGTGTTGTAAATGTTTACCAGCTGAATTCAAAAACCGGCACTAGACGGACTCAAAAACCCGATGCAGTTTTTACTGTAACAGATAGCGGTCATTGGGGACCTTTTTCAGCGACTGCAAATAAACAGTATGAAATGGAGTTGGTGCCGGATGGAGAAAAAGAGAGAACCATTTCCTTTTTCTTTGAACCATTTACCCAATCCAATTCCAATATTTATCTCCGGGGCTTTCCAAAGGGAAATATGATAAGTATGATGCTGGGTAATTTACCGGCGAAAGATGACCAGTCTGCAATAGCAATTTTTTCTTCCAATAAAGCAATGATTGGAGGAAGAGACAGTGTAACATTAAATGGAATACCTGTTTCTTCATCCTTACTTACTCCAGCCAGCAAAACCATTATTTCCAGTTTTATTTTTGATGATGGTGATGGTATAAGTAGTGGTAAAGCGTTAAAACAATTTAGTGCGGCTCCTTTCATTGGCGGTGTGGATATTAGCCTGCCGGTAAATACGAAAAAGGCAAATCTTATTTATTTTAATGGAAGAAAATTAGTTTTACCACTTGTTTCATCCAAAGAAAGAATTTTATTAGCCGTATTTAATTAAACATGGCACTACCTTTTTTTTATATCGCAGAATATAATGGGGTACAAAAACAAATTGTACTGAATGAGGAAACCTCCCGCCATATAGTACAGGTGCTGCGCATGAAAGCAGGCGAGCTGTTGAACCTCACGGATGGTAAAGGAAATTTAATCACCTGTGAAATAGCGGAGGAGCATAAGAAACATTGTACAGTGCTGGTAAAAGAAACAATGTACAAGGCACAAAGTACAAGAAGAGTCTCCGTAGCAATTTCACTCATAAAAAATGCCAACCGTTTTGAATGGTTTTTAGAAAAAGCAACAGAGATAGGTGTTAGTGAAATCATTCCGCTGATTTGTGAAAGAACAGAGAAAGAAAAATTCCGTTTCGACCGGATGCAGGGAATTTGTATCAGTGCGATGCTCCAAAGCCAGCAATGTTGGCTACCGGTATTGCATGAACCTACTGCATTTCAGAAAGTAGTTTTACAGTCTGGTACACAACAAAAATTTATAGCGCATTGTGATGAAGGAGCAAAATCCCAGTTAGCAAATCAACAAATTAACCAATCAACCTTTATCCTCATCGGCCCCGAAGGAGATTTTACCAAAGAAGAAGTTGAGCTGGCATTAAAAAACGATTTTATCCCGGTCTCATTGGGAGATACAAGATTGAGAACAGAAACAGCAGGAGTAATAGCAGCCAGTTTACTTTGCCTGGTCTGATTGTTCATCCACATCCTCCTCTTCCAGCACCGGCTCATTCAGTTCCACAATATGAACCCTTTTCTTTTTGGCCCTGCTCATCATCGTCATATTCAGCATTTGCACAATAAAGGAAAAAGCCATCCCGAAATAAATATAATTTTTCAGCCTCAATTGATGTGCTGCTTCGCTATCCCAACCTTCCATTATTAAACTTAGCCCTATCATTACCAGGAAAGAAAGAGCCAGCATTTTCAACGTTGGATGTTTGTGAATAAATCCGGAGATGGCAGGACTGAACAGAAACATCACTGTCATAGCA
>JAJAZO010000374.1 GCA_026785745.1 Chitinophagaceae bacterium
ACTTCTCCTGAAAACAATTTTCAGCATCGCCTTATCGGAGTCTGTGCCCCCTCTCCACCCGTGGAGAGGACCGGGGTGAGGACTCCAAAAACAAAAACCATTAAACCGCTTCCTGGTTTAATGGTTTTGGTTTTATAATAATAGGCTTGTTTTATTCCTTGCCGCTTTTCTCTGTTGGTTTCTCCTCATGTTTTTCCGCTGCACCATGTTTTTGCGGCATTGTTGTTTCTTTAAAATGCAAATCGTATTTATTACGAAGATTTTTATAGGAATTACCTTCGTAGATAAATGCTATAATAAACCAGATAAACAGCATCAGCGGTACCACAATAGTCATAATCATGTTCCTGATTTCATCACCCAGGTGCATAAATACAGAAACGATATAATAAGCTTTGGCTATTGTAAGTATGCAAACCACTCCTTTTATACAAAGTATCAGAAAATCTCTGTTTACATCGCTTTTATGCAGGCTGTAAATAGTTAAGCCAATTGCCAGCTCTATAATAGTAATTACAGATAAAAGGATAGTTGTTTTTTTTACCCTTCTCTTAAACTCTTCATCTGAATGATGATGTTCAAAAGTTACTTCCGGCGAAACTGTAGATGTATGTTCCATAATAAACTAAATGACAAATTAAAAAATTCATCCCGGTAGCTATCGGGTTTATATCAGATAAAAACAAAGGAAAACAAATACCCAAACCAAATCCACAAAGTGCCAGTACAAACCAGCTTTTTCAATCATCAGGTAATGGCCTTTATTCTGGAATACATTCTTCTGCGTCATTATCAGCATAATAATATTAATAATAACTCCTGAGAATACATGGAAGCCATGGAAACCGGTAATGCCATAGAAATATCCACCAAATGCCACAGGCCCTTTTTCACGGATATGCAGTTCTGCAGCAGACAGCACTCCCCGCATTTGCGGATCAGACATAGCTGCCAGCTTTTCGTGGGTTAGTGAAGCATCCTGGTGATGCATCAGTTCCATCAACGTTTCATGTGATGTATTATTTATTGCGGCTGTCAATTCCGGACCTTGTACAAGCTCACCCCAAGGATTACCTCCCATCGTTTGCCCGATCATTTCAATTTTACCATCTATTAATGTTGCATGTTCGCCGGTAATAAGGTGATGCCACTCCCAAGCCTGGCAACCCAAAAACGCCAGACCACCTACAATCGTCCAGGCCATCCATTTTATCACCCCTTTCTTATCTCCTTTGTGCCCGGCATGTACTGCCAACACCATGGTAACAGAACTGATGATAAGAACAAACGTCATTACACTCACAAACGCCAAGGGAAGGTTAGCATGCCCGGCTCCCGGAAAAGCATTGAACACCACATTCGGATCTGGCCAGAAGTTTTGACTAAACCGGATAGAGCCATACGAAATCAGGAATGCTCCAAACGTAAAGGCATCACTCATCAAAAAATACCACATCATCACTTTGCCATACTCCAGGTTGAAGGGGCTTTTTCCGCCGCTCCACCATTTGGTTTGATGTACTGTTGCTTGTGTTGACATATTAAAAAATTTACCCCAACTCCGCCAACCGGCGGATCTTTTAAAACCTTACAGAACAATATGTTTGTAAGAATGAAACATTTATTTATTCAATTACAAATCAAAAATCTTTCAACTAATTATTCTGCTTACTTACCGCCAATTATGATAAAGAATAACAGTAAATAAATCCAGAGTACATCTACAAAATGCCAGTAAACCGCCATTACTTCCACCGGAACTGAGCTGTACAGTTTCGTTTTTCCAATAAATGCCTTGATGAACATTACTATCAAAGCAATTATTCCACCAATTACATGTATTGCATGTAATCCAAAAATCACATACAGGAATTGCCCGGCACCGGAACCTTTGAAAGTTATTTTTTGTGCCCACAAATCCTGAAAACCCAGCCATTGCAACACCACAAAAGCAACGCCCAATAAAAGCGTTACACCAATCAGCATCCTGTACTGGTTCATTACCCGTTGCTTAAAAGATCTTAGTGCCATCTGCAGTGTTATACTACTGATGATAATAACTGCAGTAGAAATCCAAAACATATCTGGTATACTCACTGTTACCCAGTTTGTCTGGTTGCTCTTTACTATAAAAGCACTTGTCAACCCGGCAAACATCATTACAATGCTTCCAATGGCTACCCACATGGTAAACTTGTGGGGATGGATTTTTTTGCCCCTATCCCCTGAAGGGGTATTTTGAAATTCTTTTATATTCACTTGACTTATCATTATTCAAAATTTCATTCACACTAAACATTCATGCCGAACAACCCTTTAGGGGATGGGGGCTACGTCTTGCTTAACAAAAAAGCCAGCATTACCACCGGTAAATACATATAACTTCCAAACATCACTTTTCTTGCCGAATCCACATCCATTTTTCTATATAACGTCACGCATCTTCCAATCATAAATAAATTTGCCAGACCAATCAGTACCAAACTTATTATTCCCTGTGTATTATTATAATTACACATCCCTGTATAATAAGGTGCTATCGTAACCGGCACCAGTAATACAGAATACATGATTGTTTGCATTGCTGTAAACTTTGTTGGCCCTTCTTGTGCCGGTAACAATTTAAACCCTGCTGTTGAATAATCTTTATGCGACACCCAGGCAATGGCCCAAAAATGGGGAAACTGCCAAAAGAACTGAAACGCAAATAAAACCCAACCTCCTGTTCCCAGGTTATTATCACCTGCGGCCCAGCCAATCAGGCAAGGCAAGGCTCCCGGAACGGCACCTACTAACACCGCTATTGAATTTACTTTCTTCAACGGCGTATAAATAAATGCATAGAGAAACAAACTAAAAGCAGCCAATCCTGCCGCCAGCCAGTTGAAATAATTTCCCAGAATAAAAACACCAAGAGCACCGGTAATGATGGCAAAAGCCCATCCTTCTGTTGCACTCATACGACCTGAAGCTATCGGACGTTTTGCTGTCCGCTTCATCATCGCATCGGTATCTTTTTCAACTACCTGGTTTATTGCATTAGCACTGCCTGTTACCAGCATCCCACCTGCAAAGAGCAATAGTATCATCGTCCACTTGTTCCGCACATAATCTTCGGAACCTTGTGTGAGCAAAAAACTTATCACACTACTGAACACCACCATGATACTCAGCGAAAGCTTTACTAAGGGTAAATAATCTTTTAACCTACGCATCTCCAGCCTCCTCCCGACCTCCTCCGAAAGAGGAGGCCATCGAAACACAGCCCTCGCTTATCGAAAATTCATTATTATATTTCAAACATCTTTCTTGCATACTTCATCTTTAACCAACTTTCAAACACTTTACAGAGCCAAGCTCTAAAAGCCCCTCCCTTCGGAGGGGTTTGGGGAGGCCACTTTTAATGCTTACTCTCATTCTCTCCAATCGGTTCTGTCTGCGGAATAAAATCTCTTCCGTCTTTTGCATAATCATAAGCCCAACGGTGAACCTCAGGAATTTCTCCATCCCAGTTACCATGACCCGGACGTAAAGGTGTTGTCCACTCCAGTGTATTGGCTTCCCAAGGATTCTTGTTTGTTACTTTTCTACCTTTAAAAATGGAGTAGATAAAGTTGAACACAAACATCAGTTGCACAGCAAATACTATTATAGAAACGATGGTAATCATTTTATCCAATTCCGGAAAGCCATTAAAAGAAACCCAGCCTCTTTTATCAAGATAACGACGGGGGATACCGGCAAGACCCTGGTAGTGCATCGGCCAGAAAATAAGATAAGAACCAATCATTGTTACCCAGAAATGGATATACCCCAGCGTACTGTTCAGGTAGCGGCCAAACATTTTCGGGAACCAGTGATACACACCGGCAAACATGCCGAAGAAGGACGCTACTCCCATTACAATATGGAAGTGAGCCACCACAAACATGGTATCATGCAGGTGAATATCTATTGTTGAGTTTCCCAAAAAGATACCTGTCAATCCACCAGATATAAATAAGCTAACGAAACCAATAGCAAATAATGTAGCCGGGGTAAAACGTATGTTACCCCTCCAGAGAGTCGTCAACCAGTTAAATACTTTGATAGCCGCCGGCACTGCTATCAATAGCGTTAGCAATACGAAAATGGAGCCGAGGAATGGGTTCAATCCCGTAACAAACATATGGTGAGCCCATACCAGGAAGGCAAGAATGGTGATAGCAAACAAAGAACCCAACATCGCCATATATCCAAAGATGGGTTTGCGGCTGTTTACCGATAATATTTCCGATACCATTCCCATTGCCGGCAACAGGATGATATACACTTCGGGGTGGCCGAGGAACCAGAATAAGTGCTGGAATAAAATAGCACTTCCGCCTTCGTTCGGCAATATTTCGCCATTTACTACAATATCACTCAGGTAGAAACTTGTACCGAGGTTGCGGTCCATTAACAATAGAATCAATCCAGATAATAATACCGGGAATGATAACACTCCAAGCACAGCGGTGAAGAACAAAGCCCAGATTGTCAATGGCAACCTGGTCATGCTCATGCCTTTTGTACGCTGGTTAAGAATAGTTGTAATATAATTCAACCCGCCAAGCAGTGATGATACAACGAACAACGCCATACTTACTATCCACAAGTCCATACCCAGCTTAGACCCTGATGATGCCTGGCCTAATGCACTCAGTGGGGGATAAACTGTCCACCCACCTGAAGCAGGGCCGGTGGAAATAAACAAGGATGAAATCATTACCACACTGGCCATAAAGAAAAACCAGTAAGACAACATATTCAGGAATGGAGAAGCCATATCTCTTGCACCAATCTGAAGAGGAATAAGAAAATTAGCAAATGTTCCGCTCAATCCTGCTGTCAATACGAAAAACACCAGTACGGTTCCATGCATGGTGATGAGGGCATAATAAAATTCCGGTTGTATCTGTCCGCCTTTTGCCCAGTTACCAAAAAATGTTTCAAGAATTGGGAAAGATTGTTCGGGATAACCCAACTGCAAACGGAAGAGTACAGAAAATAAACCACCAATGATAGCCCATACAATTCCAGTGATTAAAAATTGCTTGGCAATCGTTTTATGATCCATGCTGAAGACATACTTCGCAACAAAGGATTGTTGATGATGGCCATGGTGGTCGCCATGATGCCCCGCATGTGCGGTGTCCGTTCCGGAATGTATATGCAATGCTTCACTCATACTCTTTTATTTTAGTAACAACCAAAGTTGTTAACTGTTTTAATTTTTCGTTTTCATTGCTACAGGAGCTCCCACAACAGGTACTTTACTAATTACCGAATCTTTCTTAGGTTCCGATGGACCTTTATCAGGATTAGCAACAATGTATTGCGGCTTTTTACTGGCCATCCATGCATCAAATTCTTCCTGGGTTTCTACTATCACCACAGCCCTCATACTATAGTGCCCTTTTCCGCACATCTGGTCGCAGGATAGCTCATATACAAACTCAGGTTTCCCTGTTTTCTCTATCATTTGCTTTGTGGTGTATTTGGGAGTAAACCACATGGTAGTAGGAGTGCCGGGTACTGCATCCATCTTCATCCTGAAGTGAGCTAACCCAACATCATGTATCACATCTTTTGCATTAATAACCAAATGCACAGGCTTATTTACTACTAAGTGCATTTCACCGGGATTATAAACATCATCATGATTAGCAGGATCATCCCAAAGCTGGCCCATAGGGTTTCCTCTTGCTTCATCCGTCTTTTTGAAATACTTCTTTCCTAAAATTTTGTCTTTCCCCGGATAACGAAACTCCCATTTAAACTGGCTGCCCGTTACTTCCACCACCATTGAATCCTTTGGTGAATTACCAGTAATCTTAAACCAGTAAAACAAACCAAAACCGACCAGCACTGTTAATGCGATAGCGGGTATCACCGTCCATATCAACTCCAATTTGTTATTATGCGGATAGTAGTATGCCTTTCTTTTATCAGACTCCTGGTATTTAAATGAGAACCAGAATAAACAAACCTGTGTAATAATAAACACAATACCTGTAAGGGCAATGGTTATATAAAGCATCCTGTCAATCAGTACGCCATGGTCAGAAGCAGCTTCACCAAGAATTTTTCCTTTTAGTTTTTCATTGCAATAGTAAACACCAATCAAACCAATAATGAGAAATGCCAGCAGCATAAAAGCATTAACCTTATTGGTTTGCTTCCGGGCTTTTTCTTCGCCTCTCAACACGGCCACATATTCACTGGCCTTAGCTATCTGAAAAGTAATCAGAAAACCCAACCCTAAAATTGCAACGATGAAAAATGTTTGCATAAACTATATATCTAAATTCCAAATAATAAATTCCAATCCAATTAACTGATTAACCAGTTAACCTTATTACTATGTATGATGTATCAAACTCTCTTTTACAAAAGGGTGATTCTTTGCCAGCAGCGGTGCTTTGCTTAATGCCCTGCCGGTTACGAACATAATTACTCCTATAAAACCTAATGCCACACCAAAATCCCATAATATCATTGGCACATGTGTTTCACCTGTTTTGGCATCTGTCATCGGGCTTGGGAATACCATTTGGTAAAAATCAAGCCAGTGACCAAAAATGATAAGCATGGCCATAAAGGTTACTGTTGAATAATTCCTCTTCGCACCTCTTCTCATTAATAATAACAACGGAGCGAGGAAATTGATTATAAACATCAGCCAAAATATTCCGCTGTATTCACCCTGTGCTCTTGGTTTGAAATAAGTAGTCTCTTCCGGAATGTTGGCATACCAGATAAGCATGAACTGGGAAAACCACAGGTAAGTCCAGAATACAGAAAAAGCGAACATGAACTTACCAATATCATGCAGGTGTTCGTCATTCGTATATTCTAAGTAGCCGGAGTTTTTCAAATACACAACAAACAGGGCTATTAATGCCATGCCTGAAACGAACGTACTGGCAAAAGTGTACCAACTGTACATGGTACTGTACCAGTGTGCATCAATACTCATCAACCATAACCAGGGAATGGAAGACATTACCGTTAATGAAAAAACTATTATAAAAAGGGCGGCCCATACTGTGTTCTTCCAGATATAACTTTTTCTGCCTTCTACAGAAGTAATCGGATCATTATCCAGGCTGCGGGAAAGTTTTCTCATTTTCCAGCCGAGCAGCGACCATGCTACGATGGTAAATACCGTCATAAAGGTGTATAGCCCTTTATTTAAAAATCCTTTCTTGAAATTTAGTATAGAATCATGTTTTACATGTTCTGCATCTGTCCAGTGATAAATAGTGTGGTTATCACCATAAGAAATAGCAAGAAGAATTGCCAGAGCAATAACCCCGAGTACAGGTACGACTGCTGAAATTGCTTCCGGCACACGGCGAAAAGCCATTTGCCAACCACCCCAGGCCAACGTAGTGGCGCATATAAAAAACATAGACGCATTTACCACCAGCAAAAAGAAAACACTGTTTTGCAAAAGACTGGCCCAGAACCGGGCATCTTTCATGTGCTTTTCCTCAGGAGTACCCCCGCCACTATGTGTGTTGATATATAAAGCAATAATAGCCACGACACCCAATGCCATCAATGCAATGGATATCATGTTGTATCTCTTGGTTACTATAAACTTTTCCCTTATTGACATCAGTGTTCGTTTATAAATTCTTCAATAATAACTTCTATTTCGTTTTAACAGTTGAATCTGCAACAGGCATTTTCGCTGCTGCTGAACTATTTGCTGCTTGTTTTTCTTTTATATAATGGATTATCATCCAGCGTTGTTCTGTGCTTAATTGAGAAGCATAGCTTCCCATTGAATTTAGCCCATACGTTAGTGAATGAAACATTGTTCCCGGTGCCATCGCATCATATTTTGCATCACCAACCAATGTAGACGGTTTATTCGGAAAAGGACCTTCACCACCTTTGTACAATGGACCATTTCCATCTAATTTTTCACCATGACAGATGCCACAGTTTACAAGGTATAACCTGGCTGCTTCAATGAATTGTTTAGCATCTAAAGCAGGTAACGGGTTTTCTACAGTTTTTGACTGTGCATATCCTGCCGAATCGTTTGGTAACGTATAAATCTCCAGCATATCACCTTTAGCAATTGTTCCTGCTACCGGCTTACCGGTATAATTAACTCCTTTATTTTGCAGTGCTTCAGTTGAGGCATAGGTTTCATAAGCACGGCTATAGGCCATATCCGGCA
>JAJAZO010000375.1 GCA_026785745.1 Chitinophagaceae bacterium
CAATGCCCGATTGAAAATAACCCACTACCCGCAACTGGAAACGTTCACCTTTCGATGTAGTTACCTGTACCACATCACCCACCTCAGCCAGTAATTTTTCAGCCAGCCCCTTTCCCAATACAATACTATTAGGCACACGGCTGATATCAATACCTGAACCGGCGGTGATATAATCATTAAAATGAAAGAGCCTGTTTTCTGCCAGTGCATCAATGCCATTGATGATACCGGTAATATCCACCGCTCCATCATTAAAGAAAACCTGCGCAATCAGTTTGGGAGAAAAGCCCGATACCCGACTATCTTTCTTCAAAGCCTGCATAATAGCACCGCTGTTATAAATTTCCTGGCGGCTACTGCCCGATTTGATGGAGCTGATAAAATTATAATAGTCTTTATATTCTGCTGCCTTGTTAACGGGCTGGGTCTTACTCGGTTTAACTTCATTATATAAACGGATATGCGGTGTACGGTTTAATATCAATCCGTCCAGCAAATCATTTAGCCCGGTCATAAAACTCAGGAGGGTGATGAACATGGTAATACTGAACGTAACACCGATGGCGGCAATCAATGTTTGCCTCCACCGGGCAACCAGTAATGATTTGGCAATACTAAATATCAGTTTACTGTTCATTGTGCCGGTTTAAGGATAATATCGTTAACCGTAAGTCCATTGATAATTTCCACTTTCTGGTAGTCTTTCAATCCGGTGGTTACTTTTCTTTTTTCTTTGCTCGCAAGTATTACATAACTATCATCAATCAGGTAACTGCGGGGAATAGTGAGGACTTTGTCTTTTACAGCAATAACAATATTGGCTTCGGTAGTAAGATTGGGATACAGGGCCGGTGGCGGTGTAACAAAAATGGCTTCCACCAAAAATGATTTGGATTGTGCATTCATAATAGGATTTATCTTTTGCACTTTAGCTTCAAACACCCGGCCTTTATAGCTGTCCATAGTTAGTACTACTTTTTGTCCCGGCTGCACCCGGACTATATCATATTCATCTACCTGCAACTCCAATGTAAAGCCGGTAGCGTCACCTACCAATGCCACAGGGCTTTGGGTGTTTACCATTTCACCTTTTTCTTTCAGGATATTATACACTTTTCCATTTGCTTCACTTCTGATAGTGTAATCGCCGGCAGTGCTGTTGGATATCTGTAAGTTCTTTTGTGATTGCTTTGCCTGAAAATTTATCTGGCGTTGCAAATCAGCATAACGGGACTGTGCTGCTTTATAAGCATTCACCGAGTTTTTATAACTGAGTTCCCGTTGATCCAATTCATTGCGGGTACCAATGCCCTGGTTCCAGAGATTGCGTTGCCGCTCTGCCAGTGATGCATCATTATCCATTTTTGTTTTTGCAATATCAATATCTATTTTCAGTGCATTCAGCCGGTCGGCATTTGCCGCTACGGACGAATAATCGGCGGTTATCTGTGCATTCTCATTGTTTAGCTGTGCAGTTACGTTGGATATTTTCAGAATGGGGTCTCCCTTTTTCACCACATCGCCTTCTGTTACTAATACTTCCTTTACTAGTCCGTTGACGGTAGAAAAAACCTGGTACTGGTTATTACTTTTAACAACACCGGACGCATAGACCGATTCAGTAATTTTTTCCTGTGTTGGATTTGTTTTCTCTGTTTTCTTTTTACAGGCAAAGAGCAGAAAAGCGGCAAGGAGAGGAATAACTGATTTCACCATACTCGGGCTATAAGGTTACTGTTCAAAGTTACAGCTAAACCGGAAAGAGGAACTGATAATTCTCATTGGGTAGGGTGAATAAAAAGCACCACAGAGAGATTCGCTTTGTTTTTATAAATAGAGTTGAAAAGTGGAGAAAAGCAATAAAAAGTAATTAACCTTTAATCATCCCTTCCACACTTATCAGCTCCACGGGTTGTTACCTTCCTTTTAATAAGATCATGCCCAGCGAAACAGAATGGAAAGAATGTAGAAACTCCTCATGCTCTGTAAATGGTTTTGACAGCAGCAGGCTTTTATCATAACTATTACAAAGGCTTTGTATGCGGGCAACAGTGCTAATGGGGTCACCATGATAAGCGATATCCCGTTTTATCTCGCCAATTTCCACCGCCGTTATCTTACACATGTGCAGACCAGCCTTAAAAAAAGGAACTTTTGCATAGTGGTGATTATAATAATCAGCCCGTTGCTGAAACTGGTTATTGCAGGCAAAATAAAAACGAATGCAGGCCATGTTATCCATGCCTTCGGCGATACGCCAACTCAATACCATTTCATCACCTACATACTGGTATATCTCTGCATTGTAAGAAGTCACCACTTGATTAATGTCCATAAAGCTGTCACGGATAAAACCGCTGTAGCGAAGGTGGCCAAGTTCTTCGGCGATAGTGGTAGATGATTTTAAATCCATGAACATAAAGATGCGTTCCTCTTCCCGGTGTTGGCGGTACTTACCCATCAACAGTGGCAGCAATACACCGGGGCCGTATTTTTTATTTACTAGTGTGATGAAGGTAATTACCAGTGTCATCAGCAAGTAGTAAACGAGAAAGAGGAGAAACATATATTTCCACGACTGCTCGTTCAGTGGCGACTGGCCTTTAAGTACTGTTGGCAAAATCACTTTATCAAACAGCACAAAATGAATAAGGCTAAATAATGCTATAAGGGTAACCAGCGACACCAGTGTTTTCAATAAAAAGGTAATACCGAGGCTCCGTTTACGGAAGAATTGTTTTTCAGATAGTATTCGGTGGCACCTAGTATGGCACCGTAAATAAGACCGAGTATGATGGCGAAGATGATATTGGGTCCCGTTTTGGTGGCAGGGGCAGCCGGATATTTTCATTGACAGTAGAATACATGAAATGCAGCAGCACAGCCAGTATCAGGTTGGCAATTATCCAGAAATTAATTTGTGTAAGCAGCCCATTCAGCACCGGGAAACGGTTTACAAAGCGAATGGCCCGTCCGCTATAATCAAGATGCGGCATAAAAACTATTTGCAAATAATGTTACCGGGGAAAAGGATTGCAAGTAAAATTCATTTCTCAGCCGTCAGGCTAAGCTGTATTTAATCTGTGTTAATCCGTGTTCATCTGTGGCTAATTGTATTTAATCTTAAGCAACCTGAAAAAATCTTTCTCTGCTACCTCCCTCACCTCCCCCGGTTGCAAATCACCCAATACCAAATCTTCAATACTCACCCGTATTAATCGTTTACACCGATGATGAATGGCCGCCACCATTTTCCGCACCTGGTGATATTTCCCTTCCGTCAATGTAATGCGCAGCCAGGTATACGGAATGTTTTTTGTCATCACGTACGGATGCGGAAAACAAATACCTGGTTCAGTAACAATTTCGGCCTCACACGGAATAGAGGTATACATATTGCCGCCTCTTATCCGAAAAGGCACACCATCTCTCAATTGTTGTAACCGTTCTTGCGTTACAGCATGATTCACCAGCACCATATACGTTCTTGTATGCGGTGTTTTATCTTCAAACAATAACCGGGTTACTTTTTTATTCGTAGTTAGTATCAGCAATCCTTCTGATAAATTATCTAACCGGCCTACGGCATGTATGCCTCGTGGCCAGTCAATAGCCAAATCACCTATCAACCCCACAACATGACTGCTTACAAATTGTGAAACCATATTGTATGGTTTGTTGAGGATGAAGTAGCGGTGTGAATGGTGCATTGGCGATAGGTGGTGTCGGGGCTTTGCAGGAATGAAGATATGGAGTAATGTGTAAGCCGGAATCCGATAGCTATCGGATCCGATTCCGACAGCGTTCCGTTGTCCTTAGCCATTTTATATAACAGCACCGGCATTAAAAAATGTTTTCTGAATAATATCAATTAAATTGTTTTCAAATTAACTGCATGAAAAAGATAACTCAACTGCTAATACTGTCCGTCATTATTGTCAGTTGTGGTTCCAAATCGGGTAGAAAAGATACCGGTACAGGAACTACAGACTCAATTGGTACAGAAACCAGTACTGAAAAGAAGATTACCCGGTTAGAACCTTCCGACATTGATGTAAATAAACCTATTGATGCAATTGAAGCTAATTTCCAGATTTATTGCTGGGAAGAAAAAAAGATTGACGTAGCGGGGTATGGGTTTGTGTTTTATGGAGATTCGCTGGAAACAAAAACCGGACTGAACTTAACAGATAGTGCCGGCAGCAGTAAAAAACTGGTTGATTGCAGGTTTGAAACTCCACCCTCTTTATTGAAGATTGCCAAAACAGATATGATACATATCCGGGGAAAGGTGAGAGGAGATTTTTTTGGAGCCGTTTCTTTGGATAGTTGTGAAATTATATCTGTAGCAAAATCAATTCCCTCACAATCAGCGAATCCTTTTGTAAAAGGGGTGATAAGTGCCACTAGTTTATCAACTGACTTTTATAAATGGGAAGGCAAAGAAATTTCAGTAATCGGTGATTATTCTATGACCACTACTTCCACCAACAAATATGATACGACCATAAGAGTTGACTTGAAAAACTCTGCCAACTATGACAATGTAACGGCCTGTAATTTTAAGGAAGACCCCACTGCAAAGATGAAGGTAAATGGAAAAGGTGTTATCATAAAAGGGAAAGTAAAAACCTATTCTTACGGATATTTAATGCTGGATGACTGCATCCTGTTAAACAGATAAGGAGAGCTTTTAAACATATATAAGTATGAAAAAAGTAATACTACTAATTGCCTTTTTATTTTTTTCATTCATCTCCTTTTCACAAAAAGATAAATCAGGCGATAAGATTCCTCTGCTCTTCCGATTGGATGATATTGGAATGTGCCATTCGGTAAATGTTGCAGCTAAAGAAGTACTGGAAACAGGGATGACGGTTTCCATGTCTGTGATAGTGCCTTGCCCCTGGTTTGCCGAAGCGGTCGAACTATTAAAACAATATCCCAATGTTTCTATCGGCATACACCTTACTCTCAATGCCGAATGGAAGCAATATCGCTGGGGACCAGTGTCGGGTGTGCAGGCAGTGCCAACATTAGTTGATTCACTGGGCCACTTCTTTCCTTCCCGCAGCAAACTGTTTGGCAACAATCCCAAACTAAGTGAGATAGAAACAGAACTAAGAGCTCAAATAGAAAAGGCAATAAAGGCAGGGTTGAAAATTGATTACTTAGATTATCACATGGGTGCTGCTGTGCAAACATTGGAAACGAGAATGATTGTAGAGAAGCTGGCCGCAGAATATAAGGTGGCTGTATCAAGATATTATGATGAAGTGGATGTAGAAGGCGGTTATGCCGCACCTGTTGCCAATAAACTGGATACACTCACGGCAAAATTAAACTCATTACAATCCGGAGGCACAAAACTATTTGTGGTTCATATCGGGCTTGACACACCGGAGATGAGTGCTATGGAAGACCTCAATATTTTTGGTCCAAAAGAAATGAGTAAGCACCGCCAGTCGGAACTGAGAGCTTTGCTTGCCCCAACATTTCAGCAACTCATTCACCAATCAAAATACCGGTTGGTCAATTATCGTATGCTGAATGAAGAAAAAGGATTAAGCACTATGAAAAGACCGGCATTAGACTAATCTCCGTGTTAACTACCTGTTTCTTACAATCGTCTTGCTTTCGTAATCACAGTTTCTGTCAGATGTACTAAAAAAATTATTACACCGGTGGTGAGGGAAAAATGCAAACCTCATAGTTGCTTTAAAAAAAATGGATCAAAATTGATGGGACAGCTACCCAAAATTTACCCGTGCAATGGAGGTATTTGTTTGAAGTTTAATTCATTCAGAACACTATCAACAATGTCCATAGAAAAGGGTTTGTTCAAAAAAATATGTACTCCCTCCTCTATCGCTTTTTCTTTTATCCAGTCGGCGGGGTCGGCGGTCATCATAATAATTTTTATTTCATCGTCGGCCATGCGGATATTACTGATAAAGTTTATCCCTAATCCATCCGGGAAGTTGTTATCAAGAAAAACGATGGTTGGCTTTAGATAAGTGAGGCAATTCTCCGCTTCGGGCAATGATTGTATTGACATCGTATGCACCTTTCTCTTTTCAAGAGCAATGGTTAGCAGGCAGCAAAAGTCTTCATCATCATCTATGATCATTGCGGTTCGTACTG
>JAJAZO010000376.1 GCA_026785745.1 Chitinophagaceae bacterium
CGGTGAAGCTGAACGAGTAAACAAAGTAGTTATATTTACAAACGTAAAAAGAAGAAGAAAATGAAGAAAATCACTATCACATTTTTAGCCGCCGGATTACTATTAGTATCCGGACTAAAAGCACAAACTATACAGGAGGGTATGACCCACCTGTATGCCGACAGGTTCAAAAGTGCCATTGGTGTTTTTGAAAAACTGCTCGCAACAAATCCTAACAATATTGAGGCAACATACTGGCTCGGTCAAACATACTTTGATATGGATGACAATGCCAAAACCCGTCAGTTGTATGAAAAAGCATTAGCTACTACTGGCAGTGCCCCACTTATATTGGTAGGGTTAGGTCATGCTGATCTGCTTGATAATAAAACCAGTGATGCCCGTCAGAAATTTGAGGCTGCTATAACAGCCGCCACCAATGGTAAAAAAGGGACAGATGGCCGGGTACTTACTGCTATTGGCCGTGCCAATGTGGATGCCAAAGCTGGTGATCCGGCTTATGCCGTTCAAAAGCTGGAAATGGCTGCTGATAAAGGGGAAAAAAATACTGAAACCTTATTACAGTTAGGTAATGCCTATCGTAAGGCCAACCCCGGTCAGGGCGGTGGCCAGGCATTTGAAACATATAAAAAAGCGTTACAGATAAACCCTGCATTTGCAGTGGCCAACCTTAGGCTGGCTATGTTATTTGAATCGCAAAAAAACTGGGAGCTTGTATTGCAGTATCTGAATGATGCTATAAAAAACGATTCAAAATTTGCTCCTGCCTATTATGAGCTATTTTATTATTATTTCTACAGGGCAAAATTTCCTGAAGCAGAAGGACAATTGACAAATTATATTGCCAACTCTGATAAAGAGCCGCAGCATGAATTCCTGTATGCACAGCTTTGCTGGGCCCGCAAAGATTTTGATTGTGCTATTATAAAAGCACAAAGTGTGATAGCGGCGATGGGGGCCTCTACAAAACCGAGAGTGTATAGATTAATGGCTGATTCATACTACCAAAAAGGAGATTTTGCAAACGCCAAGAAATATAGCGATGAGTTCTTTGCAAAGAAGAAGAACCCGGAAGATATTATTCTGCCTGATTATGAAATAAAAGCAGATGTATTGTCAAAAACCGGCGGTACTCCGGATGAAATCCTGAATGCATATTTATCAGGAATAAAACTGGACACAACCGTTGATGCAAAAATCGGGTTTATAAAAAAAGGAATAGCCTATTTTAAAACCAATAAAATAAGAGATAAAGAAGGCGATTTAGTACAAAAGATAATTGATATAAAGCCCAAGCCTTCAATCAATGATTATTTTGATTTGACATTGGCCCGTTATTTCAGTGGCAATTATACCCAATCAAGGGAAATAGCTAATTCAATGATTCAAAAATTTGCTGACCAGCCCTACGGCTATGAGTGGAAGTTTAATAGTAGTAGCGCTGTCGACACGGTAAAAAAAGACAGCATTGCTGTACCTGATGCTTTAGAACTCTATGGATTTGCTCAAAAGGATACAGCTAAATTCAGAAAGCAGTACCTGAGTTCGGTAAAATTCCTGGCAGCTTATTATATAAATCAGGCAAAGGATAAAGACAAATCATTAGAATTTTTTACCAAATGGTTAGAAGCTGATCCTGCAAATGCTGTAACAATTCAAAGCTATATTGATCAGATTAAGAAAATGCCGTCAAAACCAGCAGCAGTTTCTCCAAATGGAAATTCTGCTCCTCCAAAGTCGGCAGCTATCAAGCCAACGGGAAAAAAAGCAATAACTACGGGCAGAACCAAACTGTCGTAACAAAGAAATAAAAACTCGGTTTTCTTCTTTTACAAACAAAGTCCCCTTTCTGCCAACAGGCGGAGGGGGATTTTTCTTTTATTGAGGGTTGCCAACTTTTTAAAAGTTGGCAACCCTTAGTACTGATTTTAGTTAAGGTATTTTCAGCCTGTCGCCTTATTTTTGCCCACAGAGCAAAAGCATATGTTTCACTTACTTCAAACCAGTCTTAACAGTGCGGATGCCGGTTCTTATCTGCCGGTGGCGATACAGGTTTTTATTGCAGTAGGGCTGATTGTTTTTCTGACAGTGGTTACTCATTTATTAGGTCCTAAAAGGAAAACTACTGACAAGTTGCAAAACTTTGCCAGTGGTATCGAATCTCATGGAGATGCCCGCCAGCCAATGGCAATTAAGTATTTTCTTACGGCTATATTATTTGTGTTGTTTGATGTGGAAGTGATTTTCTTTTATCCCTATGCAGTAAATTTTAAAGATTTAGGCTGGGAAGGATTTTGGGCGGTGTTGATGTTTGTTGGATTCTTCCTTTGTGGGTTTATATATATATTGAAAAAAGGTGCGTTGAAGTGGGAGGATTAGTACCCCCTGTCCCCCTAAAGGAGACTTAGGTGGTAGAGTTATTTTATGTTATTGAGAACTTTAAAGCAGTTTGCTACAACAATAATTAGCACAAAACTGTTTTTATAAGTATTATTTAACCGCCTTAATGTTCATTTGAACTTTGGGGTTCAAAAGCCCCTTTAGGGGTTTGGGGTATTAACTATGGATCGTCCTGTATCATATAATCTCATCAAAAAGCCGCTGGAAGCGGACATCAGCATAGTGGATATGCCGGAAGGTCAGCAAGGCGAAGGGTTTTTTGCCACCAAACTCAATAATGTAATTGGTTTGGCAAGAAAGAACTCTATCTGGCCGTTGCCATTTGCTACCTCCTGCTGCGGTATTGAATTTATGGCTACCATGGGTTCACACTATGATTTGGCAAGATTTGGTTCGGAAAGGGTGGGATTTTCTCCCCGCCAGTGTGATTTGCTGATGGTAATGGGAACAATTGCCAAAAAAATGGGTCCGGTGTTGAAGCAGGTTTATTTACAAATGGCTGAACCACGTTGGGTAATTGCTGTTGGTGCCTGTGCCAGCAGCGGCGGCATTTTCGATACCTATAGTGTTTTGCAGGGCATTGACCAGGTAATACCGGTGGATGTATATGTGCCGGGCTGTCCTCCAAGACCGGAAGCTATTATTGATGGAGTAATGCGGATTCAGGATTTAGTAGGGAAAGAGAGTTTGAGGCGACGAAACGGTGAACGGTATAAAGGATTGTTGGAAAGTTACGGAATACAGTAAGGAAAGCTACGAGCCATGAGTTATGAGCTACGAGTTTCTCAAAGCAAATACCAAGTTGAAGTCCCGCAACTCTAAACTCGGGACTTAAAACTAAAATGTCATTGACGAACGAAATAATAAAAGGCAGGCTTACAGAAAAATTCGGAGACCAGGTTTCTTCATTTGAAGAGCCTTACGGTATGCTCACTTTTGAAGCGCCGAAGGAATTAAACCTGAAAGTGCTTAATTTTTTATACGACGATGAAGAACTGAGATTCCGTTTCCTGACAACCCTGGGCGGCGTTCATTACCCCGCTAATAAAGGAAAAGAATTAGCAGTGGTTTATCATCTGCATAATCTGGAAGATAATGTTCGTATCCGTTTCAAAGTGTTTACTGATATTAATCAACCTGATATTTATACAGCTACAGGATTATTTTCTGCGGCTAACTGGATGGAAAGGGAAACGTATGATTTTTATGGGTTCAACTTTGTAGGCCATCCAAACTTGAAAAGAATATTAAATGTAGATGAAATGGATTATTTCCCGATGCGGAAAGAATTCCCCTTGGAAGACCAGACAAGGGTGGATAAGGATGATGAAATGTTTGGAAGAGGGTAGGCGGCCTCCCCAAACCCCTCCGCAGGAGGGGCTTGTGAGACTCCGCTATTTGGAAACTTAGAAAGGCTACTTAGTGCTATCGGAAGCATGCCCGCTTGGGCGGGGCGAATTGAGGAAAATAAACCCGATAGCTATCGGGTGCTTTAGGAAATTGGGGTGGGTTGGTGAATAGAATTAAAAAAATTCAAGTGCGAAAAATGAAAGCATTTTGGAAAGAATATGGATTGTGGATTGAGTTAACAGTTTTGTTTTTAGCTCTTGCTCTTATGATTTATTATAAATTTTGGGAGGAAGAACAATCTAAATTATTCATCAGGTGGTTTCAATTCGGACTGTTCTTGTTTTATTTTATTGATAGATTGATAAAATTAAGAAACAGGTTAAAAAAAGTTGAATAGAATTACAAAACGCTGAAGTGTGCTACGCAACGAAGTTGATAGTAGCACTGAAGCTGGGTAAATAATAAAAATTAAAAATTGAGGGGATTGCTTCGGCTTCGCCTCGCAAAACAATGTCAGAACAACATATCAAATTACCGGAAGGAAGTATTGAGAAGACGACCACCACGTTGAACCTGGGGCCTACACACCCGGCAACGCATGGTGTGATGCAGAATATACTGGAGCTGGATGGCGAACGTATTGTTTCTACTGAACAGACGATTGGCTATATCCACCGGGCATTTGAAAAAATTGCTGAACGCAGACCACTTTACCAAATAACAACATTGACAGACAGGATGAATTATTGCTCTTCTCCCATTAATAATATGGGCTGGCATATCACCTGTGAAAAATTGCTGGGAGTGAAAACCCCAAAGAGGGTTGATTATCTCCGGGTTATCATTATGGAACTGGCAAGAATTTCTGATCACCTGATTTGTAATTCGATTGTAGGAGTGGATGCAGGTGCATACACTGGCTTTCTATATGTGATGCAATACCGGGAATTGATTTATGAAATCTATGAAGAGGTCTGCGGCGCAAGATTGACAACCAATATGGGCCGCATCGGCGGGTTTGAAAGAAATTTCAACAATATAGCTTTTGAAAAAATTGAAAAATTCTTAGTTGAATATCCCAAAGTGTTGAAGGAATTTGAAAACCTTTTTCAACGCAACCGGATTTTTATGGATAGAACAAAAGGTACAGGAGCCATCAGTGCAGACAGAGCTTTGAATTATGGTTTTACAGGGCCTAATCTCCGTGCGGCAGGTGTGGATTATGATATAAGGGTGCATACACCATACAGTTCTTACGAAGATTTTCAATTTAATATACCTGTTGGTACTACCGGTGATAACTACGACCGCTGGTTGGTTCGCAGCCAGGAAATGTGGCAGAGCTTAAGCATCATCGAACAGGCTTATCAAAAGGTACAGGAGTTTAAAGGAACAGAAGCTGAAGTATTTCATGCGGATGCTCCTGAATATTATTTGCCTGAGAAGGAAGATGTATATACTAAAATGGAAGCGTTGATTTACCATTTTAAAATTGTGATGGGAGAGATTGAAATGCCGGTAGGTGAAGTTTATCAGGCTGTGGAAGGCGGCAATGGAGAGCTGGGTTTTTATCTGATTAGTGATGGAGGACGAACGCCATACCGGTTGCATTTCCGCAGACCTTGTTTTATTTATTACCAGGCTTTTGAAGAATTGACAAAAGGCGGTATGCTGAGTGATGCGATTATAACGATGAGCAGTTTAAATTTGATTGCAGGAGAAATGGATTCTTAATTAATATGTAAGCGAAGACTCAATGAAATTTTCTGACGAAAAAATAAAAGAAGTAAAAAGGATAATGGATTTTTATCCTGAAGGGAAACAGAAGAGTGCTGTGATTCCTGTGCTGCATTTGGCACAACAGGAATTTGGCGGTTGGCTAAGTGCAGATACAATGGATTATGTGGCTTCTTTGTTGCAATTGGAACCGATTGAAGTGTATGAAGTGGCAACATTCTACAGCATGTACAATTTGAAGCCTGTTGGCAAATATATGTTTGAAGTGTGCCATACAGGGCCTTGCATGTTGAACGGTAGTGATGATATTACAAAATACATCTACGATAAATTGGGAATAAAACCGGGTGAAACTTCTGCTGATGGATTATTTACATTGAAAACAGTAGAATGTCTCGGTGCCTGTGGCTATGCCCCGATGATGCAGCTGGGAAAAAACTATAGAGAGCATCTGACAAAAGAAAAAGTGGATACGATAATAAATGAATGCAGGAATACTGCAGCGGCTAAAAATTAAAATGATGAGTTTCAATAATGACATACCGAGAGTTTTAGCAGTTAACCCTTTGGAGGGATTTAAACTCTTTCTTTCATATAATGATGGGGTGGAGGGAATGGTTGACTTATCTCATTTAAAAGGGAAAGGTGTTTTTTTATGGTGGGAAAAGGAGGATAATTTTTCAAAAGTGTTTATTGATAAATGGGGGGCTATAGTTTGGAATGATGAGTTGGATATTGATTCTTTGAGTTGTTATTTAAAATTAACTAATCAAACCTTTGAACAATATGCCAGTCGTTAGTTCATTTTATGGGATAGTTATTTTTTTCTTTTTTGATCACCACAATCCGCCTCATTTTCATGCAAAGTATGGTGAGTTTGAGGCGCTGATTGATATTCAGACTTTCGGAATTATTCGGGGTTACTTGCCTTCAAAGGCGCATAGTTTGGTGGTGGAGTGGGCCGCACTGCATAAGGAGGAATTGGTGAAAGACTGGGAACTGGCAAAAGCTAATAAGCAGCCCGAAAAAATAGAACCTTTAAAATAATAATTTGAAGAAGTTATTATTCATAGCTCTTTTATTAAATGTTGTTTTTGCAAATGCACAACCTGCCCCGCCGTTGCGGGAAACTGATGAAGAGAAACTTACAGCTACGCTGAAAGAATTTCATCAGGCGTTGGTAAATAAAAATACTATTTCAATTAATCAGCAAACAGATAAGGCGCTGAGTTACGGACATAGCAACGGCTGGGTAGAAACAAAAGCTGATATGATAAAGAACCTGGAAACAGGTTATATGAATTATCATAGTTACAAAGAAGATAGCCTGCAGTTAAGGATAAATGGAAATATGGCGAATGCAAGATTTGTGGCAGATATAAATGTAACGATGAATGGAAAAGAAGGCACCTACCATTTGAAAGTATTGGAAGTATGGATAAGGAAAGGAAAGAGGTGGCTGTTGTTTGCGAGACAGGCGTTGAGATGATGCTACCAACCCCCTAAAAGGGAGAAAGAGATTGCTTTAGGAAATATCCCCGCCTGAGCGGGGCGAATTGAGGAAAATATATTGCTTTAGTGAATCGGGGTGGTTTGCTGAGTAGAATTGCAGAACGATGAAGAGTGCGACGCAACGAAGTTGATAGTAGCACTGAAGCTGGTAACCATGCCTTCGCTTTGCTTCGGCAGGCAGGCATAAAAACATACGAGGAGATTGCTTCGGCTTCGCCTCGCAAGTAATATGGGAAGAAAATTATTATTAGACAAAGCTCACATTGAAAACATCAGGCTCTATGATGTGTACCGCCGTGAAGGGGGCTATCGTAGTGTGGAGAAGGCATTGAAAACAATGAGTCCTGATGCTGTAACGGAAGAAGTAAAGAAAAGCGGACTCCGTGGCCGTGGCGGTGCAGGTTTTCCTACGGGTATGAAATGGAGTTTCCTGGCTAAACCAGCTGGAGTTCCCCGTTACCTTGTAGTAAATGCAGATGAAAGTGAACCCGGAACATTTAAGGACAGGTATTTAATGGAGTTCATTCCGCATTTGCTGATTGAAGGAATGTTTACCTCTTCTTTTGCATTAGGTTCTAACCGGGCATACATTTATATC
>JAJAZO010000377.1 GCA_026785745.1 Chitinophagaceae bacterium
GTTTAGCAGTGAAGAAGATGCAGAGGCAATAACAAATTTATTGAGTGGTAAAAAATTAATGCTCTTGCCATTAATAGAATGTGTGCCTGCTCCCTGTCAGGGAGCTATTGTAGGAGAAGCAAATCCGGGTAATAAAAAAGCAGTAGAACTATTGAATGTTATTAACGATACAAAACTGATGCAAGCCTGTGCGCAGGAAAAAAAAATGGCTATGCAATATGGTGTAGGTTGCCTGCAAAAGTTTGGTGTTACCACTATTGTATATGGCAATACTTCGACTGGCTCAGTAGAAATTTTATACGCCGCAGGAAAAGACAACACAGGTAATACTTTCAGCAAATGGACCGGCTTGCCTGAATTAGAAATAGGCAATAAGAAACTTTTCAGTACAACCGATTTCATGGGAAGCTTTTTTCAGTATGAGTATAATGAAGAAGTCGAAGCAATAAAGGAACCGATTGTTTATGTGGCTAATTACAAGGCGATAGTAAAAGAAGAAGTAATTAATCAGCTCCAAACAAAGAAAGTATGGGTAGCCGGAACTAAAACATGGTTTGAGTTGGCCAAGAAAGGAATTTGGGTAGAAGGCTCTGCTGATGCATTTGGATTAGAGTTTTTATTGAAGCCGTGGCAAATGCCATTATTCAATATTTCAAAAGAAGATGTCGCAGTTGTTACCAATAATCAATCGGCAGAAGAATGGCAGGCTAAAGGGTGGAAAACCTATGGCATTTATTCCACAGAAAAGAAAGAAGTGCCTGGTATTACAGAACAAATAAAAAATGCTGATATTATTTTCTGGACAAGTTATCGTCAATATGTTCAATATAAAGATGCAGTAAAAGAAAATGTGCAGCATGTTTGTCCTTATGGAGAAACAGCCGAACAGTTTAAAGCAGCAGGTATAGTGCCAGTTGTATTTCCAAACATAAAAGCCTTTCAGCAATGGAGACAAATTTCTATCCATTAAACCAACGCAGGTTAAGAACCGATATGCATATGCGGGAGCTTACTGCATCAGTAAAGTTGTCTTACAAAAGTTTTATTCAACCATTGTTTGTGGATGAAGCTATCGAAACACCAAGAGATGTGAATGGATTGCCGGGTGTGCAGGTAGATACAATTGATTCTGTTCTTACTACTATTGAACAGGATATTAAAACCGGCATCACAAAGTTTTTATTATTCCCGGTTCCGGCACATAAAAAGGATTCGGCATTCGATTTTTATTTTGCAAGTAGTGTCATCAAAAAAATAAAAACTGCTTTTGGCGAAGGGGTGTGGATAGCGGCTGATGTTTGTTTGTGCAGTTATACCAGCCATGGGCATTGTGGTATTTTAAATGATGACCATTCGCAGTTGCTCAATAGTAAAACGATAGAAGTCCTTAGTCATTATGCGTCAGTATTGGCCAATGCAGGTGCAGATTGTATTGCACCGAGTGATATGATGGATGGTCGAATCGAAGCTATAAGAAATAAATTAGATGCATTGGGATTTGAGCAGGTCAGTATCATGAGTTATGCTGCCAAATTCAGCTCACAGTTTTATGGTCCGTTCAGAGATGCCTGTCATTCATCACCCAATAGTAAGGATTTGCAAAACAGGAAATCATACCAACTTTCTCCTTTTAATATTAATGATGCGTTGGCTTGCGCCATCCGTGATGAAAAAGAAGGTGCCGATATATTAATGGTAAAGCCTGCTGCTTTATACACCGATGTAATTGCTTGAGTAAAACAGAAAACGCTGAAACCTGTAGCAGCTTATCATGTAAGTGGTGAATATGCTGCTATTGAAGCATTGGCCGAAAGGGGTTTGGTTAACAGTCCAGCTGCACACCTTGAAATATGGGCAGCCTTGCAGCGCAGCGGTGCTGATATTATTATCTCCTATGCATCCCGCCATGCCAGAGAGTGGATAGAAAAAATGACTTATTAAGCTCCAAAAATTAAAGTCTATCAGTTTGGTAGACTAATTAAAACCACCTATTTTTGAATTTATTAATAAGTGGGAGTTATGCGTCTTTTGGGAATTACTATATTATTTCTATTAAGCTCACCGGCAGTTTTTTGTCAGCGGCCAAAGTCGGGTGCGTGGCTTTCGCTGCAATTGCCAATAAGTATTTCTCAAAAATGGCAGTGGCATAATGATGCCGGTTATCGTACGCTGGGAGTTTCATCTGAGCCCTTGCAATATTTATACAGAACAGGTATCCGTTTCAATTTCAATAAGCAATGGAGTACCGCTGGTGGAGTGGCTTTCTTTTTTTCCCGAACTTCTTTTTCAAAATTAAATGATGAATTCGGACATGAATTCAGATTTTGGCAAGAAGTAAACCATCAGTACCCGGTGAGTGATAAGCTGAATTTGCAATTACGATTAAGAACGGAACAACGTTTTTTTGAGGCAACTAGCGTTAAAGCAAAATATACTACATCCCGTTTCCGGTTGCGTAGTGGAATTACCCAAAAGATAAATGGCAAATGGAGCCTTCAGTTTGCTGATGAATATATGCAGCAACATGCTAATCAAAAACTTTCTTTTGACCAGAACAGGTTGATGCTATCCGGGATTTACTACTTAAACCCCGCTACACAATTACAAGCAGGCTATATGTGGTTGCGGTGGCCTGATAATGACCAACATATATTAACAATTGGTTTTATAAAAAATATTTCATTACATGTCGATTAATACTATTGAAAATAAAAACAAACTTTACCCTATTTTTCTGAAACTGGAAGAACTGGACCTGCTTTTGGTTGGTGCTGGTAATGTAGGTCTGGAGAAATTAAATTCATTGCTATCCAATTCTCCGGAGGCAAAGATTACTATTGTTGCTCCCATAATAAAAGAAGAAGTAAGACAGCTTTTTCACAATCATCCTACCTGCACACTGGTTCAGCGTTCTTTTGAAGAAACTGATTTGGATAATAAAGATTTGGTTGTACTGGCTACAGACGATATACAATTACATAAGAGAATCAAATCACTTGCTTCGGAAAGGGGAATCCTGGTAAATGTTGCTGATACTCCGGAGCTCTGCGATTTCTACCTTGGTAGCATTGTACAAAAAGGAAATCTGAAGATTGCTATATCTACAAATGGAAAATCACCCACTGCAGCAAAAAGAATAAAAGAAGTTTTGAATAAGGCTTTGCCCGGCGAACTGGATGATGTAATTGAGAATTTGCATGAAATAAGAAATAAACTCAATGGCAACTTTGAATTCAAAGTAAAAAAGCTGAATGCAATAACCAAAGTGCTGGTGGATGAAACGGAGTATAATAGCCGCTGGAAAAGAATTGCAACTTATTCGTTACAGGCATTTGCATTTATGCTGATAGGGTATTTTATTTTTTCTTATTTACCCATACAAAGAATGGCTGATGATACTTATAAATGGTATCAGACCCTGGACAAAGCATTTCCCATCATGGTGCTGGCGGGTTTCCTGGCACAATTGGTGGATGGTGCATTGGGAATGGGATATGGTGTTACAAGTGCTACCATATTATTATCTGCAGGTGTAAATCCTGCCGCTATCAGCGGAAGTATTCATACAGCAGAAATGTTTGCCAGCGGCGCATCAGGTTACAGTCATTACAAATTCGGTAATGTAAATAAAAAATTATTCAAAGCTTTACTCATTCCAGGAATTCTGGGAGCTATAGCTGGCGCCATTATGCTGGTGATGCTGGGAAATAAATATGGAAATTTTATACGCCCGGTTATTGCAGGCTATACATTGATACTGGGAATAAAATTTATTATGAATGCCTTCAAGGAAAAAAAGCCACAGAAGAAATTTAAACGTTACCGTTTACTGGCAGGTGTAGGCGGCTTTTTCGATTCTTTTGGCGGCGGCGGCTGGGGGCCTATTGTAACAAGTACATTAATTAATAATGGCCGTAGTCATAAATATGTAGTTGGCTCAGTAAGTCTCACTGAATTTTTTGTAACGCTTGCCAGTGCCTTCACATTTTTTACCATGATTGGGGTTAGCCACTGGCAAACCATCATTGCATTAATCATTGGTGGGTTAATAGCCGCTCCTATAGCTGCAAAGCTTGCAGGCAGGCTTCCTAAAAAAACAGCCTATTTATTATTGGGTGTGCTTGTTATATTTTGGAGCTTAAGGATACTCGTAAAGATTTTATAATCGTTTTATGTAAAAACGCAAAGCCGCAAGATTGTATCTTCGCTATACAAATATTCATAAAGTAAAATAAAGTAATGTCGCAACGACCAGAAACAAAAGCCATCCGCATTCAAACAGAAAAAACACAACAGAAAGAACATTCCACTCCGTTATTTCTAACCAGCAGTTTTACGTATGATTCTGCAGAAGATATGGCCGCAGCATTTGCCGATGATAGTTTGGAAGTAAATATCTATTCCCGTTTTTCCAATCCTTCTGTTGATGAATTTATCAATAAGATTGCAGCATTGGAAGGTGCAGAAGATGGGGTTGCTACAGGCACAGGTATGGCAGCTGTGTTTGGTACGTTTATGACATTTTTAAGCAAAGGCGACCATATCATTTCTGCATCAGCAGTA
>JAJAZO010000378.1 GCA_026785745.1 Chitinophagaceae bacterium
AAAACGGCACCCACCAATAAACATACAAAGCCTGTAATATTGGCAAGTTGGCGATATTGAAAAATAAAAACCATTATGCCCGGTAATTTGCCCAATTAGAAGGGCAGTTAATTATGATGAAAGTAGTATCTGAAAGCAGGAGGGCTGATATCACAGTGCTGCTATAGCCTATTTATAAATATCTTTTCTGTTTCCTACATCTATCACTACAATTCTCAGGATATTATCTTCTATCTCATAAATTATCCGGTAATCAGCTACCCGTATTCTGTAACCATCTCTTCCTTATAATTTTTTACAACCGGGTGGCCTGGGGTCGTCTTCCAGTTGCAACAAAGTGGTTTCAACCTTGGGAGCAACAGAAGAGGGAAGTTTAAGTATCGTTTTCTTTACCGCAGCAATTACAACAACTGTATATTTCTTATTTGCCACTTCTGAGGTTTTGCTTTCTCTGTTTTATAACTTCTCTCAGCGGGGTAAGTTTACTATTATCTGCACTTTTTTTTGCTTTATCATAAGCTTTAATATCTGCAAGATCCTCTGCCATTTCTTTCAATTTGTTGTAATCTTTCAGTGAAAGAAGTACGCCGGTTTGGTTACCTTTTTTATCTTTAACAAGCAATGGACTCATTTGTTTTTATTTGGAGTAAAGTTACATTTTTTAAGAAGATTTGAAATAGAGAAATTTTTGGTTGTCGCTGAAAGCGACAGAATAGAAATGCGAAACTGGAAGTTTCACATAGCGGGGGTGAAACTTCATGGATAATATTTTATTTTTAAACCTTTTAACTAGTAATAGTTCTCAATTACGGTATTATTTTTCAATATTTCTTGAAAGTGTTTGTTGTCCTTTATTTTTTCACAAACTTCGATACAAACAACTTTCAACTCTTTTGCCAATCTTTCAGGATTCGGAATGATAACCAGTAACTCCTTTTTGTTTGCAAATTCTATCATAGAATGTTTAAACTTAGTTTCATCTTCTCTCTTATAGAGGGGCTCAACAAAATTTACATAGTTTATCTTTTTCCATTCCTGATACTGTTTTGGAATTTTTGTATTTTCAAATAGATACTCTGGGTGGTGAGAAAATAAAAACCCTTTCGGATGCTTAATAAAGTTTGCCCATTTCCTTATTTCAATTAAAACAGGCCATTTGATTTCGTTATACTCTTGTGTTATTCCAATGAATTTAAATATAGTTGTGAGTTTTTCTGCCAATAAGTATAGTAGCAGGATATATACTGTAAACGTAAATTCCAAGTCTTCTTTTGTTCTATTTTGACTTAAAAACTTATGAACTTTTAATAAAGATTCATTTAAATTACAAGCTAAACAAGCATGACTGTTATTATGGTTGCCCAAATAGTCGGGTAAATGCAATTTGCAAAATACTTCTTCACATTTTTTCTTTGGAGAATGTTTACATATTTTCTCTAGTTCCTTTTTTGCTAATTCAAATTTGTTCTTAATTTTCATATATTTTTATTTAAACCCCTCACTCACCACCAACTCCTTACTCCCTGCTCTATAAGTATAAAACCCTTCACCGCTTTTTACTCCAAGTTTACCCGCAGCCACCATATTTACCAATAAAGGGCAAGGAGCATATTTGGGATTACCAAAGCCATCATGCAATACATGTAGAATAGAAAGGCAAACATCCAAACCAATAAAGTCGGCAAGTTGCAGCGGCCCCATCGGGTGGGCCATACCAAGTTTCATTACAGTATCTATTTCTTCTACACCGGCCACACTTTCATACAAACTATAAATTGCTTCGTTTATCATCGGCATTAAAATGCGGTTGGCAATAAAGCCGGGATAGTCGTTTACCACACAAGGTACTTTGCCAAGTTGTTTGCTAAGTTCAACAATCGTTGCTGTTACTTCCTTGCTGGTAGCATAACCATTAATAATTTCTACCAGCTTCATCACCGGCACCGGGTTCATAAAGTGCATACCGATTACTTTTCCTGCACGGCCGGTAACGGCTGCAATTTTTGTAATAGAAATACTTGATGTGTTGGTAGCAAGTATGGTTTCTTTTGGTGCATACTTATCTAATTCTTCAAAAATCTGCAACTTCAGTTCTATATTTTCAGTAGCCGCTTCCACCACCAGCCCCGCATTTTTCACTCCTTCAATCATGTTTGTTTGTGTAGTGATATTGGATAGAGTAGTTGTTTTTTTTTCTTCCGTAATACTGGCTTTTGCAACCTGCCGGTCAAGGTTTTTTTTAATGGTGGCAACGGCTCTGTCCAATTGCGACAGCGATACATCTACTATTGTTACTTTAAAACCTGCTTGTGCAAATACATGGGCAATACCATTGCCCATAGTGCCTGCGCCGATGACGGATACACCCCCTGTGATAGCCATAATGTTTAAATTTTCCTATTCCCCTAAAGGGGAGATATTAAAAGCTCCTTTAAGGTAAGAGTGGTTGATTGTTTGACAATCAAAAATAAGCATAAAGGATTCATCCCGTTCTTGGAGGGGCGGATTGAGGAAAACTAATTGCTTTAAAAAGCCGGGGTGGGTTTGCTGAACAATCAACCAAACGATAAGTAGTACCCTTCGTTCCTCAGGGTAAACTGTACAAGGAACGATTATCTGTGTTAATGCAGCTGGTAACCTCACCCTATTGTGCTTCTCCATTATCGGAGACACTGCGTCCCTCTACTTGAGGAGAGGGGATCGGAGTTTATACTATTCGGAATATTAGTAGGGTGAGGTTTTTGCTGCCCAATGAACCAAACGATAAATAGTGCCCTTCGTTCCTCAGGGTAAACTGTACAACGAAGATGCCATGAAAACCTGAAGCTGGCTAAATAAATTTTAAAGTTAATTGCTATAAAGCTATAAGTCAGTAATAGGATTATTAGAACTAAGTACTCCGCCAGCTGGCGGAGACAGGGGCTAATTCTTATTCTTATAATCTCCCCGTTTCCATGCCTGTATAAATTCTCCCCAGGCGGCTGGGTTAAAGATGTTCATCGGCGGAGTTTGTCCCTGGTAAGTGGCACGGGTGGCTATTTTATTGAACAGTACTCTTGATGCTTCGCCACCATCGCCGGGAACGGTTCGCATCAAAATACGGCGTTTGGCGGCACTGGTATTTTGGCGGGCAATTTCAATATCATCATCAGGTACTTTGGTATTGGCAAAGTCCCGGGCAAACTGATCAGCAGTTGGCCTCGGACGAATGATGGTGGCCGGTAAATAAACCGTATCAATCACCATCAGTTGAACAACACTGTATTGAGTGCCTTCTAATGTGCGGGGGATGGAAATTGTTTTGGGCTTGTAAGTGACATGGGAAAATTCTACCTGGTCGCCTTTTAATACCACAATAGAGAAAACACCCTGTGCATTGGAGATTGTTCCCCGGTTCTGGCCTTTTACCATCACACTTACGGCTGGAATGCCAACAAGGCTATCTGCCGTCATGATAACGCCATACAATTGTACCACAGAATCACGGGAGGTTTCAAACTGGGCTTTGGCAGTTTGTGAAAACAGTGTAAACAGTAAGCCTGTAAAAAGTATAATTTTCTTCACTGCGTCAAAAATAAAGACAAGTTGCTGATTTCGTAAAACAAATTGCCCCTTGTATTGGCTAACTTTGCTGATAATCAGGTTTTTTAACAATTAGTTCAGTAATAAGTTTTTAAAAGGAAAAATTATTGGGCCACCGGTATTGCACTATCAGCTTTTGTTGCACAGTTTAAACTGAGGAACGAAGGACAACACTCTTCAGGGTTCTGTTTGCTACTGAGCATTTTCTAAGGTGCTTCCTATTGTTCAAAAGTTAATACAGGGTAATAAAAAAAATATGACAGAAGAAAAAATACTAGCAGCTTTAAGTAATGTACAGGAACCTGACCTCGGCAAAGACCTCGTAACGCTTAATATGATAAAAGATATAGTCATTGATGGCAACAATGTTTCTTTTACCATTGTTTTGACAACACCTGCCTGCCCGATGAAGGATATGATGCAGACAGCTTGCACCAATGCCATTAAAATATTGGTGAATAAAGAAGCGGTAGTGAAAGTAAATTTTACTTCCAACACCACTACGAAGCGAACGGATAATAAAACGATTCTTCCGGGAGTGAAAAATATTATTGCAGTAGTAAGTGGAAAAGGGGGTGTTGGTAAATCAACCGTGGCGGCAAACCTGGCATTAGCTTTATCACAAGGCGGTGCCAAGGTAGGATTGCTGGACGCAGATATTTATGGACCCAGTGTACCGATTATGTTTGGTGTGCGGGGCGAAAGACCGATGATGATTGATGTGGGTAAGGAGAAACCAATGATAGCACCAATAGAACGGTATGGATTGAAATTGATAAGTATCGGTTTTTTAGTAGATGAAAAAAATGCTGTGGTGTGGAGAGGACCGATGGCGAGTAGCGCCATCAAGCAATTTGTAAATGATGTGTATTGGGATGAACTGGATTATTTAGTTGTGGATATGCCACCGGGAACCGGCGATATACATTTAACGCTGATGCAAACCGTGCCGGTAACCGGAGCTGTAATAGTAACCACACCGCAGGATGTGGCACTGGCTGATGCAAAAAAAGGTATTGCTATGTTTGGGCAGGCGCAACTGAATATTCCGATTATCGGGTTAGTAGAAAACATGAGTTATTTTACTCCGGCCGAATTGCCCGATAACAAATATTATATTTTTGGAAAAGACGGGGGTAAGCGATTGGCCGATGAATATGATATTCCATTCTTAGGTCAGATACCATTAGTACAAAGCATCCGTGAAGGTGGTGATACAGGTGTGCCGGTAATGATGGGAGATGATATGATTACGAGAAAAGCATTTCAAGGATTTGCGGCGTATGTGGTACGAAGTATTGCAATGCGGAATGCAAATATTAGTGCAGAGAAAATTGCGGAGACAGTTTGAAGAATGGCCACAGAGGCACCGAAACAGGGAAAAAAAAGATTCCGTGTCGCTGTGTTTCAGGGGCAATAAAAATAAGTATGCACTTGGTTAATAAATTCTTTGCATGTACAACCTTCCTTATTTCAAAGAAGAAGATAAAGCAGTTGTTCTTCAGTTTGTAAATGATTATCCGTTTGCCTTTCTAAGTGGGTGTGATGCAAACAATAAACC
>JAJAZO010000379.1 GCA_026785745.1 Chitinophagaceae bacterium
ATCATCGGTTTACTCCCAATGTAGTAAGCGGCAGGCAGGACTCTATCATTTTCAAACCAAATAATGAAGGGCTGAAGTATGCGGCTGAAACCGCTTTGTATTTACAAGACGACTGGGAGATAGGAGAGAAGTGGAAAGTGAATTACGGTTTGCGATGGAGCAGTTTTACGCAAATCGGGCCTTACAATAAATACCTCCGTGATGATAATGGCAACAAACTTGACAGTACCATTTATGGAAGGTTTAAACCTGTAAAAACATATGGTGGCCTTGAACCCCGCCTTACTATCCGCTATGCTATTAATGATGAAACATCAGTGAAAGCAGCCGTAACAAGAAACTATCAATACATTCATCTTGTCAGTAATTCTGGCAACACATTGCCAACCGATCTGTGGGTGCCGAGTACTTATATTGTAAAACCACAGATAAGTTGGTTGTATTCAGCAGGGTTGTTCAAAAACTTTGCTGACAACAAGTACGAAACATCAGTAGAGCTTTATTATAAGGATATGCAAAACCAGGTGGAGTATAAAGAAGGCTATACTCCCGGACTGAATGATCCTGAAAACGAATTTGTATTTGGCAAAGGATGGAGCTATGGGGCAGAATTCTTAGTTAATAAATTAAAAGGAAGATTTACCGGTTGGGTGGGCTATACATTATCATGGACATGGAGAAAATTTGCCGACCTCAATGATGGAGAAAAATACCCAACAAGGTTTGACCGCCGCCACGATATGTCTATTGTCGCTAATTATGAAGCCAGCAAGAAATGGAAACTCGGAGCTGTGTTTGTGTATGGAACAGGCAATGCAATGTCACTGCCAGAACGTTTTTACATCATCAACGGAGTGCTGACACAGGAATACAGTAAACTGAACCAATACCGGATGAAGGCTTATCACCGCATAGATTTTTCTGCTACTTATACTCCTGTACCCAAAAAGAAGCGCAGGGTAACGGGTTATTGGGTGTTTAGTATCTACAATGTGTATAGCCGCCTTAATCCTTACTTCATCTATTTTGACCAGACCGGCAGCCCAGCTACTGGAGATTTAAAAGTGGAAGCAAGGCAGGTGTCATTGTTTCCTATTTTGCCTGCGTTGACGTGGAATTTTAAGTTTTAAGTTTGTTTTGTAGTTTTTATCCTGTTTTTTATACAGAAAATAGGTTTAAAGTATTGCCAATTTCAAATATCTTTAGAGCAAAAGCAACCTGATTTGGTCTGGTTGTTGTCTATCTACCTGTAATATAAACCTGGGTATCATGAATAAACTTGCTTTTGCCTTTCTTCCTCTATTAGCGGCTGGTTTTATCCTCGCCGATGACATTTCAGGTTCAAAAAAACCAGTTGAAGCCTATCATGTCAATCAGCTCGACGGCCCTTATGTGTCCTATAATGGAGATAAGGTGTTTGTCAAATACATAATGAACGACCACGGAAAAAAAATGGTAACACAGGATAGTATGCCGGTTTCTGAAAAATCTAATCTTACACTTAATGTACTTACTGACGAAGAAGGAAAGACTTTTACAGTAAAACTAAAAAAAGAATTAGAAAATGAAAAATCAGAATTTTCTAAAGTAAGTAAACAGTTCATTGTATCTGATATAGAGGGAAATTTCGGTGCCTTCAGAAAATTATTGCAAGCCAACAATGTAATAGATGCAAACTTTAACTGGACCTTTGGCAATGGTCACCTTGTGTTGACCGGCGATTTTGTTGACCGGGGCACTCAGCAAACAGAAGTGCTATGGCTTATTTATTCATTGGAAGAAAAGGCAAAAGCTGCCGGTGGCTATGTACACTATGTACTCGGCAATCATGAAATAATGAATATGAACGGCGTCCTTCGTTATCTGAATGCAAAATATGTGGAGCATGCCAGTCTGTTAAATGAAAATTTTACAGCCCTCTATGGTGAAAATACGGAGTTGGGAAGATGGCTCAGAACAAAAAATGTGGTGGAGAAGGTAGGTGATATATTATTTTGCCATGCAGGTATATCTGCGATTGTTAACAAAATGGATCTTTCTACATCTAAATTAAATAAACTGGTAAGGCCATATTTTGCGGATAGCAGCAGCAAATACAGTACTCCGGAAGCAGAAATCTTATACAGTGACATGGGCCCATTTTGGTACAGAGGTTATTATTACGGAGTTAAAGCCAGCACCATGCAGATAGACAGTACTCTTTCGGCTTATAAAGTAAAGCATATAGCCACCGGTCACACAGTTATTGCAGATACCATCAGTGTCTTGTATAATGGCAAAGTGTTAAATACTGACGTTCATCATGCCAAAGGGCATACAGAAGCCCTGCTGATTGAAAACGGAAAGTATTACCGGGCCACAGCTACAGGAGAAAAATTCCAGATAATAATACGGTAAAAGAACTATTTATAAATCTCTGCAATTAATTTTTCAGGTGTAATATGGATTAGCTATTTTGCTAACAATCCTGATTTTGTTTTGCTTGTAAATACCACAGGCAGAGGATTTCTCAACCATTTCTAAAGCCATAATTTTACCATCAATCAAACCTCAGTAACTATGAAAAAGTTGATTATTTTTTTAATGACAGCCGGTTTATTTGCTGCTTGTGATAGTGATAGCAAAGGGAAAGACAAATATGACCGGGATAAAAGTTCGGCAGATGCGAGAGAAAAGGACGATTACCGCAATAGTGACGATAAAGCTAATGCAGATAGTAAGAAACCTTTCGTGAATAAGGATAACAGCAATCTTGATTCAAAAACCAGTACTGATGAAACCGATAATGGGGAAACTGGCACAGGTTGGCCACAGATTGAAAGAAAAGGTTTTATTAAAAGTTGCGAAATAGAAGCGATGGGGGCTGGAAGGGATAAGTTAACAGCTCAAAGTTATTGCCAGTGTATGCTAGAAAAAATGGAAGCCCGTTACCCTGATATAAAAGTGGCGGCGAAGTTAAGCATGCAGCAAATAAATGAGTTTGGAGAAAAGAACAGGGCCGATTGTCTTGAAGAGCATTAAGGATACTTTATATTTAAGTTTTAAAAGCCTGAATCTTACCCGGTTCAGGCTTTTCCAATTTTAGGTTTTATCCGCTTTCCCGCTTAAATTTGCCCCACTTAAAACAAAAATAAAAGATGGCAAGATCTATTGCATTTCGGGATGCCCTCAGGGAAGCGATGAGTGAAGAAATGAGACGGGATGAAAGGGTGTACCTGATGGGTGAAGAAGTAGCTGAATACAACGGTGCTTACAAGGTAAGCCAGGGAATGTTGGCTGAGTTTGGCCCTAAAAGAGTAATTGATACCCCCATTTCTGAGTTAGGTTTTACAGCCGTAGCGGTTGGTTCTGCACAGAATGGTCTTCGTCCTATAGTTGAATTTATGACATGGAACTTTGCAGTATTGGCTTTAGATCAAATTCTTAATACAGCGTCTAAAATGCTGGCAATGAGTGGTGGGCAGATTTCTTGCCCAATTGTATTCAGAGGTGGTAATGGATCTGCCGGACAGCTTGGAGCACAGCACTCAACAGCTTTTGAATCTTTATATGCTAACATTCCCGGTATTAAAGTTGTTTCTCCAAGTACAGGCTATGATGCAAAAGGATTACTAAAACAAGCCATTCGCTACGAGGAAGACCCGGTGATGTTTATGGAAAGTGAGCAGATGTATGGAGATAAAAGCGAAGTGCCTGCAGAGGAATATTATATTGAACTCGGAAAAGCAGATATTAAAAGGGCAGGCCGTGATGTAACCATTGTTTCTTTTAATAAAATGATGAAAGTGGCATTGGCCGCTGCTACAGAACTGGAAAAAGAGAATATCAGTGCAGAGGTAATTGATCTTCGCACCATTCGTCCTTTAGACTGGATGACTATACTGGAAAGTGTAAAGAAAACAAACCGCCTGGTAATTGTAGAGGAACAATGGCCATTTGCCTCTATATCTTCTGAAATAACCTACCGCATACAAAAAGAAGGATTTGATTACTTAGATGCGCCTATCCGTCGAATTACTGCTGCAGATGCTCCGCTTCACTATGCACCTAATTTAGTAGCAGCTGCCTTGCCAGATGTACCGAGAACAGTAAAACTGGTTAAGGAAGTTATGTACCAGAGAAAATAGAACCTTACTATAAACTCTTTTAAAGCCCTGTATGATGCAGGGCTTTTTTTATGTTAGGGAACAGAAAACCAAATCTTAAAGTAAAAGCATTGCCGCCGATTTTTTAGTATGAAATTTTAGAAGTAAAGAAAGAACTTAATCTTAATGATATTCTTAAAAGAGAAAAGGACTTAGTTGTAAAAATCCCCGGGGTCTTGAAGGAGCATTATTTAAAATATATTGGCGGCTACGCTTTGCAAGAAACTTATCAATGGAAAGACTGGAGTGAAACAACCATCAATACATTATTTTTAATAAAGTATAAAGGGTTTGGCCTTTTAGAAGATGTTTATCATTCCCTGATTATCGAAGAAAAAGTATTGCTCAAAGGAATAGTATCTTTTGCAACTGATGAGGGTGTTAATTTTTTCTGTATTTCCAACTATAAAAATGGTTATGGGTCAATATATTATTGCAATAGTGATAACTACAATACAGATAATAAAGAAAGGGCTTGGGTTTTGGTAAACGAAAATTTTAATGAATTCCTGAGCAATTGTAAATTGATGATTACAACAAAAAAGATGAACCAGCATACGCAACAGACTAATTTAGCAATTTCATAGTCTGTCCAATCATATAACCGTTATGATACAATTGCATGGTATAAGTACCTTTCAGGTATTCTTCTGCATTAAGAGAGAATAGTAATCGCTTACTTTCTCCTTTCTGGTATTCGAATCTTACTTTCCGGGTATAATTAATACGGCTTCCATTCTGTATGTTGATAGTGGTGGCTTCCCACACATCTTCGTTTTTCAATATCCTGCCATCGGGCTGGGTGATTACCACAAATACATCTGCATTTTCGTAATCCGTTACATTGTTTTGTAAAGCAAACGAGATAACTAATTTACTGGCTTTCTTTGCCTGGTTTGTTTCCTGTTCTTTTTCATTCTTTAAGGCAACGGGAGTTAATTTCATTTCTGAAACAACAAAAGCAGAGGCGAGATTTACTTTTTCAGTTAATACTTTATTTTCCTGGTCAAGCTTTTGCATATTGCCCTGCATATCTTTTACCTGCACATTTACTTTGTCAAGCACTGCTGTTATTTGTTTCTTCTCATCTTCAATAGTAATATTTTTATTTTGCAGTTCTCCAACCAGGCGTTGCAACTCTGTAGTCTTACTACGGGCAAGGTCAATGTCTTCCTTTTTGATATTATTTTTCTTTAGAATAGTGGCAATTTCATTTCTAAGCTTGCTGATTTCGGATAACTTTGTTTCCAGTTCTCCCTTTAGCATTCCGGCAGTGCTTTTAGTAGAATCAAGCCCCGCTTCGAGGTTGCTGATAGTGTGTGCATATAATTTTTGTAACGAATCCTGAACACCCTGTGCCAAAGCGGTGGAATCTTTAATTAAGACTTCCGTTTTCTTATTAGAGTACTGGCTTTTGTCATACAGATGGTAAACCCAAGTGGTCACCAACCCCAGAGATAACATGCCCAGCAAAAGTGATTTAGTATCTTTCACAGAACCAATCTAAGTAATAGAACGATTAAAGAAATAAAAAAAAATTCACATGGTGGTAAACCACAAAAAACTAGTCTTCTACATGATCATCAACATAAGCCGATACCCATCCAACCTGTCCATTCTTAACCAGGAAGAATTGTTTACCAACAAAAGTGGATTCAAACTGTCGCATAACCTTAAGCAAAAGACCCGTACCAGCCAGCAATGCCCTTTGGTCAAATACCTGCTGCACCCTGGTTAATTCTTTAATAACAGCTTCCCGGTCGTCTTTTTTAACATCCAGGGCGATAAAGGAAGGGGCCATTGACCCGAAATTATAGTACAGTTTCTCGTTGAATTTTTTCAAATCGGCATACGTAATAGGGATAACTGAATTGTCAAGCATATCAGGGTACATCAAAGAAGCTGTGGCCCACGCAATACCGCCACTTATAGCAATGTTATCGCTAACAGGGTAGGCTCCGCTTTCGTTGACAGCATAGATGATCTCTGAATTTTCTGCCCCTGCCAATACCCTGAGAAGTTGCCTGTTGTAATTGACAAGAGATTTATCATCAACACAATTTTTTTCGGCAGCATTGGTTGTACTTTTTGTACCCCAGCTTAATTGAAAAAGTTTGAAATCCTTAGTAGTGCCATAAGGAAAGAAACCACCTTTGGTATTACCGCTGCCAATATCAATAAGAAAAGTGCTGAAACGCCTTGATTCCGGTACTATACCGAGATGTGAAAGTTTTGATTCCTGCAATACATCCACTACTTCCACACTACGTTGCGGCTCTTTAATTTTTACTTTAAATGAGTCAATCAGGTTATTTATCCATGAAATTTTAGCGTCTTTTTCAGCCTGCATCTTTACCCCGCTGCTGATAACGGTGAAGATGCGTTTGGAAGGAATCTTATACTCATTAAGTGCCTTATTGTAAAAACCACAAAATCCCTCTAATGTTGCAGCAAAAGTGGCATCTGAAAAAGTGATAAAATCTGTATTGACAGATGTGTCTTTCAGAATATTAAAAGCACCATTAGTCTGGGCATTTTTTCCAATTTCTATCACACTCATTTTTACACCTTTCGATCCTACTTCGATACCGGTGTAAACTGTGGAGTTACTGTATTTTGGTTTTATACTTGTTTGTGCAGCGATGGAAAACCCGGCAAGCAATGAGATAACAGATAAAACCAACCTTTGTAAATAGGTAATTGGCATGGTATAAGATTTTACTAAAAAATCAAAATTACTGTATTGCCAGCCAGTTTCTTCGCATAAAGGTTGCTAACGGGGAATATGTGTAAAAAATGTGGTTAAGTGTGGTTAATAAAAAAACCGCCTCTTTCCTTCGACAAGCTCAGGAC
>JAJAZO010000380.1 GCA_026785745.1 Chitinophagaceae bacterium
GTCACTAAAAAAGATAGAAAAAAAGATGTGTTGCTGCAAACAAGTATGGGAGATATGATTATCCGGTTATCTGATTCTACTCCGCTGCACCGGGATAATTTTTTGAAATTAGTGAAAGTGAAATTTTATGACAGCCTGCTATTTCACCGGGTGATAAAAGATTTTATGATACAGGGCGGCGACCCGGACAGTAAGAGTGCACAAGCCGGTGTACAATTAGGTGGTGGTGGGCCAGGCTATACTGTTCCTGCTGAATTCAGAACAACTTTATTTCACAAAAAAGGTGTGATAGCAGCTGCAAGAACTAACAATCCGGAAAAAGCAAGCAGCGGCAGCCAGTTTTATATTGCACAGGGAAAAGTTTATACTGATGCAGAACTTGACGCATTAGAAACAGGGAGAGTAGGGAAAAAAATACCTGCATTGTACAGGGAGGCTTATAAAACAGTTGGCGGCATTCCTCATCTTGACCAGGGCTATACTGTTTACGGCGAAGTAGTAAAAGGTTTGGAAGTAATTGATAAAATTGCTGCAGTAGAAACCAAAAAGGGAGGCGGTGACAGGCCGCTGGCCGATATTAGAATTCTTAAAATGAAACTAATAAAACGAAAAAAGAAATTAAATAACTAACAAAGAAGCCCCGCTGTTAATCATCAGCGGGGCTTTATTTATTTAATCGAATTATTGTTGTCCTGTACCACCTTGTTGTCCTCCTCCCTCAGCTCTTTTCTTTTCATCTTCAATAGCCGACTTACGCTGACGGGATGCTTTCACCTGGCTGTTACCAAAGCGATAACTGAAATTTAATTTGAACTGAGGCATTTCACCCTGTCCGTTAAAAAAACTAGAAACACCTGCAAAGTCTGAAGTACCACTCCACTTCATTGTCTGGAAAATATCACTGACAGCCATTCTTACATTAGCCTTACCTTTCAATAATACTTTTTGTAATCCTACATCAACACTTCCCATTGCATTTGTTCGGAAAAATCCCTGCCACACAGAAGGCGAAATATATAACCCGGTTAATTCTCCTTTCCAACCTTTACCAAAATCAATACTGTTTTGCATGAAATAGGTAACTGAAAAAACTTTCTGGTCCACTATTCTATCACCGCCACCAAAATCTGCTTTATAATGCGAATAGTTGGAATTTAAGGCAGCAAAGAAGCTATACCATTTATACTGGAAAGGATAACTGATACTAAGGGCTGCCACATTTTGTGTGGCCAGGTTCTTTTTAATTAAAAAGCCTTTTGTTTTATCAATCGTATCCGGTATCTGTGCAAAAATATCATTTACATGACTGAACGTAAGCTTGGTTGTTAACCTGTATTTATAAATATTGGTAATATCAACACTGTTGGTGTATTGAGGTCTTAATTGAGTATTACCTTTCATAAAAGTGTATTCATTCAGCTTAAATTCAAATGGATTCAAATCCTGGTATGCCGGACGGTCAATACGCCGACTATACGAGAGTGTCCATTGCTTCATCGGGTTCTTATTGAAAGTGATGGCCGCACTGGGAAACAGGTCTGTATATTTTCTTTTGAAAGTAGAATCAAATGGAACAAGTACATTTCCGGCTTGTCTAAAACCCGTAGATGTTCCTGTTATATTAGTATTTTCAGCCCTTATACCAAATTGAAACATAATTCCTTTTTTCAATTGCTTGTTATAATTCACATACAGGGCATTAATATTTTCTTTGTAGCCAAATCGGTTACTTTTTAAAGTATCCATTACTTTTCTGTTTGTAAAAACATCATACCGCTGAAAATCATTATCTGTGTTGACAATTCCAACTTTTCCGCCAATACCTAACCGGCCTCCTTTAAAATTTTGTTCGTAATCGGATTTAATTGAAACAAGGTCAATATCTGTTGGCGCAATCATACTGTAAATAGCACGGCTTATTTCTGTTATTCCGTTTGGCTGAAAATAGAAATTAGGCTGATATTGATCCGAACTAATTTTGAATTTGCCATAATCAGCATCTATATTCAGCTCTTTACCACTGGAAACCGCATAACGGTAATTCAAATTGGCATTAATGTTTTTTTGACTCCTTTCATTGCGATTGGTGGCTTGTAAAATACGATTCAGCTGTCCGGTAGGCATATAGGTAAAATACATCGGACCACCTGTATTGATATCCACATCAACAATATTACCATTCACCATTGCACCCAAAGTGCTTTTCTTATCAATGAAATAATCTATTCCTGCCTTATAACTATGGCTACTATTGATGGAAACAATTCTGTTTTTCTGATCAAACAAGGTATCAAACTGTTTCCTTTCTGAATTGATAAGCATCAGCGATTGGGCATTGTTGTAGTTATAAGTTCCAAATAGATTAATATTTTTATTGCGATGGTTCAGGTTGATACCGCCATTATATTTCGGATAAACCCCTTGCACATAACCCAGATTTGCTGAACCATTTGTTCCAAAAGTTTTATTCTTTTTTAATTTAATATTGATGATGCCTGCATTACCTGCTGCCTCATATTTGGCAGAAGGATTCGTAATGATTTCAATTGCTTCTATCTGTGCAGACTGAAGGCTTTTCAGGTAATTGGCTAAATCAGCACCGGAAAGTGGTGAAGGTTTGCCATCAATAAAAATCTGGACACCGTTTTTGCCGGCAAGGCTAATATTATCATCTTTATCTACCATTACTGCCGGGGCTCTGCGTAACAGTTCCAGTGCATCATATCCTACCGAATTGATAGTGCCCTCTACATTTAAAATAGTTTTATCTGCTTTTACTTCAATGATTGGCTTTTGTGCTGTTACCGTTACTTCTCTCAGGTTACCGGTAGCTTTTGTAATTGTCAGTTCAGGTACTTCTATTGAGCCTGTACCGGATACGTCAAAAACAAGTGAGTAAGATGATAAATAACCTACATAGGAAGCATTTAAGAGATATCGTCCTGGCTGAGGGGCATTAATGGAAAACTTACCGTTATCCCCAGTAACTACCAACTTAACAACAGAAGAATCTTTTGCTCTCAACAGCGATATAGTGGTTTTTTCAAGTCCTTTTCCCTGCTGATCTTTTACTACACCGGAAATCTGCTGAGCCTCTGCAAATGAAACCAACATCATCAATCCGGCAAAAAACGAAACTAACTTTCTCATATTCAATACTTTTTTTAATTTAGACCGCAAATATAAATCTGTGTCATACAATTGTAAAAGCATAAACCGACTAATGGTGTATTTGTTTGCATGAACGGCATGTTTTTCCCGGTGAACTGATTAATTAATTGTGAGGATTTACAAATTTTTGCACATCAGCCTGCCTAATGTTTATCACAATTTCCCTTAGGTTTGCAAACTGCCTATCGTCAGGCAGGATCAAAATCATAAATATGAATTTTCCGGACAATTTACGTTACACAAAAGACCATGAATGGGTTAGGCTTGAAGGCAATGTGGCTACCATTGGTATTACAGAATTTGCACAAGGAGAATTAGGGGATATTGTTTATGTAGAAGTAGAAACGATAGGTAAAGAATTAGAGGCAGGTGCTGTATTTGGTACGGTGGAAGCAGTGAAAACTGTATCTGACCTGTTTTTGCCGGTTAGTGGAACTATTACGGAATTGAATCCCAGTCTTGCCGGTGTTCCGGAGGCAGTGAATAACGACCCTTACGGTGAAGGCTGGATGGTGAAAATGACCGTAAACAACCCGGCTGATGTAGATGCCTTACTGAATGCCGCCGGATATGAAGCCGTAGTTGGATAAATCCGATTTTCTAAATTTTTCGTAATTGAACAAGGATACAATTATTTTGTTAATTATTGTGTCTTAACCAACCAAATTGAACCTCAAAAGTACATACAGCGAACAAGAGCTGGTGGCCTTGTTGCAAGAACGCAATGAGAAAGCTTTCGGCTATTTGTACGACAACTACTCCGGTGCCTTATATGGCATCGTAAATTCAATTGTTACCGACAAGGAGATTGCTAACGATGTACTCCAAAATGTTTTTGTAAACATCTGGAGAAAGATAGAGTTGTATGATGCCACCAAGGGAAGACTATTTACCTGGATGCTTAACATAGCCAGGAATGCTGCGATAGATGAAGTGAGGTCAAAAGGTTTCAGAGATTCGCAAAAAAACCAATCTTTGAGTGAAAACGCAGATTTTGCAGGAGCAGTGACAGCTCCGGCAATAGATGATGTGGGGCTTAAAAAAGTATTGACAAAATTGAAGGGTGAGCTACGGGTATTAGTAGATATGTCATACTTCCAGGGGTTTACCCATGAAGAAATTTCGAAAGCACTGAATATCCCTTTGGGAACTGTAAAAACAAGAATACGAAGTGCTTTAATACAATTAAGAACAATGATCTAATAAAAAAGTGAATACACAAGAATACATATCAAGTGGAATTATAGAGAGCTATGTTCTCGGACTTGTTTCTGATGAAGAAAGAAAGGAATTTGAGCAATTATGCAAACAATATCCTGAAGTGCTGGCAGCAAGAACTGCCTTCGAACTGGCATTGGAAAAACAAGCTATCGAAAATGCCATTGTACCAGCTCCGGGATTAAAAGAAAAAATATTTGGGCAAATTGGTGGAACAGGTAAAGTTGTTTCAATGAATGCTACACCTGCAAGAAAAACGAATTGGTTAAAATATGCTGCCGCTGCCTGTGTACTATTATTAGCAGGAAGTGTTTATTACAATATTTCGTTGTACAATAAAAATAAAGGCCTTAAAAATAATTACGATAATACTGTAGCCCGGCTAAATGAGGTAGAAAAGGATATGCAGGTTCTTCAACAGAACCCTAATATTAAAATGGCTTCCATGAAGGGGCTTGATGCTTCACCACAATCTTATGCTACCGTTTATTGGGATACCACCTCACATGATGTTTATCTTTTAGCAAATAATCTTCCTGCGGCTGCCAGTGATAAACAATACCAGCTTTGGGCCATCTTTAATGGCAAGCCTGTTGACCTTGGTGTTTTTGACTTTAAAAAAGAAAAGCTGCTTATTCAGGCAAAAAATGCACAAGGTGCAGAAGCGTTTGCCATTACACTGGAAAAGAAAGGTCGAAGTAATACTACAGTTCCTGAAGGCACCATGGTCGTAATGGGCAAACTCTAAGATTCCCCTTCTTTAATCAATCTGTTATTCCTGCTTTTCCGTAATTGAGAAGGCAGAACTATTGCTATAGTAGTTTTGATTCTATAGTTGGTTAAATAGAGGGGCCTCTTTTGGGGCTCCTTTCTTTTAAAAGGCAAAACTTAGCTTAAACAATACCTGCCTGGGGCGTAGCTGGTACTGCGAAATGGTTTCAACATTGTTCATTAATAGTATAGTGGTAAAGGCTTTAGTTTTAAAAAGATTCTGGCAGGTAATTTCATAATCAATTTTCGATTTCTTTGGTGTATACCTAAGATTTAAATCTGCAAAATAGAAATTTTGAGCCGGTGCAATATTATTGCTGGTATAATAATGCTCCGCAGATACCCTGAAAATAATTTTGTTTGTTGGAAAATAATTGAACGAAAAACTTTGATTCGCTGACTTAATTTGGTTATTGGTTTTTTGTAATTGAGATTTGGAGGAATAGGTAAAATAAGTTCCACCATAGTCTGTAGTAATCTTAGAGGACAGCTTTGCACTGATAGAAGTACTTATTGAATAATTTTTGTTGGAAAATGTTACTAGTTTGTTTTGCTGCAATTGCTGCTGATTCCCAAAAGTATATCCATAGTTAAATCCTATTGAAGTTTTCCAGTCTATTATGTATTTGCTGAATCGGCCGGAAACAGTAGTTTTATTAGTATAATTATTTTGTAGCAAAGCAATAAGTGTTTCTAAACTGCCGGTAAACCGCTGGCTGTACAGCAGGTTCGATCTGTTTTTTGAAAAAGTAATGCTGGTATTGAAAAAAACAATTTTTAGCGGATTACGAAAAGTTAATGTGGCTGAAATATTAGCTGACTTAGTTTCAGCTAACGGGGCGTTGTTATTTGATAAATTCCGGTATGTTTTAAGGATGTATCCATTGGTAATACCTGAAATGTCGCCAAAACCCTGATTGTAAGATGCTGAGGTGTTTATACTCCATTTAGGGTTAAGCTGAAACATTATAGTTGCAGAAGGATTAATAAGCAAGCCTTTCTCTCCGGTATTAAGTTTTAATAATGTATCCGTGTAATCAATTTTTGTGTAATTGATAGGTAATGAAAATGACAGCCGCCATTTATTCGTTTCGTAAGACCAGTTGTTATCGCTAAAAAATCTATATCGTTTCCAGGTCAGGTTGTTTTGAAAAGTATCGGCAATAGAACGTTCTGCTCCTGACTGTTCCACCAATAAATCAGATTGAAACTGTTGTGATTGTATATTAAACCCAAGTTTATACTGACTGCCAAACTTTGATTTTCTTTTTCTGAAAGAAACATAGTTGTCAGTATAAAAAGTTTGAAGTGAAGCTTGTTGAATAAGAACATCATAAGGAAAGTTGCCGTTTACTAATTCGGGGTATAGACCCGGTGCTACATTGAGCTGCTGCGGTAATGATGTGTAACCAATATAAGAGCCCCATTCAATAATATAGTTAGCTTTTGTTTTAAGCAGCCTGAAATCGTTTGAAAGGTTAAAAAACGGGTTGCTTAATCGCTGCTTAATTTCCTTGTTTGTCTGCAACTGGCTGCTTTCTGCCGACCACAAGCCCTGGAAGCGGAGCACATTTTTAAGATAATAGGTTGAAGTGTTAGCCATTAATGATAAATCCGTTTGCAGCAGGTTCAGGTTGCTGTGAAATTTATTCTGTTCATTAATTGAAATAGTGTCGGCAGGCAAATAAAATTTTATAGAAACATTGCCTTGCTGTTGCTGAAAATCGTTTACATAAGCTGCATTTATCCGGAACTGATAGGTAGAATTAAGTGGTAGCAAC
>JAJAZO010000381.1 GCA_026785745.1 Chitinophagaceae bacterium
AGATGTACCCGTATTTCTTTTTTGTAAATGTTGATATACTTTATGGCACTGCTGCCAACCGGTACTAATCTTTCCTTATCACCTTTACCGATAACTCTTATAAAACCTGCATCAAGATACAATTGAGATATTTTCAGGTTCACCACTTCGCTTACCCGAAGCCCGCAACTGTACATAGTTTCCAAAATAGCTTTGTTGCGGCCTCCCTCGGCTTTACTCAGGTCAATCTGCTGAATCATGTTTTCTATTTCATCAAAACTCAATGTATCAGGTAAAGTCCTTTTTAGCTTCGGCGCTTCCAGCAGAGTGGTAGGGTCTGTTTTCGAAATATGTTCAAGTAAACAATATTTGTAAAATGCCCGCAAGCCGGAAATAATCCTTGATTGTGATGATGCCATCATACCCAGTTCAGTTATCCATTTAATGAACTGCTGCAGATCCTTCAGTGTAAGTTCAGCAGGGTTTTTAGGTGATTTCTTTTCTAATAAATGCAGCGTCAGTAATTCAATGTCCCGCAGGTAGGCCTGAACAGAATTATCCGACAAAGATTTTTCTAACTGTAAATATGCTTTGAATCCTTTCTTATAAGGTTCCCACATTATTCAAGAGTAATTTTTTTCTCCAGCTCTTTCCAGGCTTCACCAATTTTCACTTTCACCCAAATTCTTGTGTCAGTTACGTTTACAGAATCAATGTATTCATGTATATCATCGTATTCAATGTCTAATTTTTCTCCAAAAGTCATCATCGCTTTTTTGCCGGTGGTTATCTCTTCTACATAAATATTTCCCCTGTCAGTATAAGCCAGCAGGTTATCTGCAATAGAAAATTTCGGATCAATATTATTAATACCGCTGGTTTTCATTACAAAGCTTTGTGTTTTATCATACGGCAGTTTAATCTGGAAGCCTCTGCCGGTGGCGCAGTCATTAAATAATATGTAAGCAAATTCATTGTCTTTAAAAATGCAACGGGCAAAATCTTTATTCAGTTTAGCATCCGGGTAATCAAACTTGGTTTTGCGGGCAGCGATACCAGTATAGCCCCAGACAAGAGTATCTCCTTTGCAATTATTGGGGGTGATATAAACAAAAGGGTTTGATGTATGATCACCTGCAAACTTCAGGGTATCTTTCAGACAAGCTGTATCACAAAATGGTTTTGGCCCATTAGCGGAGGAAGACTTGCAGCCACCCATTGAAAAAGCCAGGATCAAAGCGATGGCAGGAACAAGAAGTAGTTTCATTATTGGTAGTTTGATGTTGCAACAAAAATAACCATTGCTAACATCGGTACGAAAATTCTTTTACGGTGTGCGACGAAACGGGTGAAGTAGTATCTTCGGCACATGCCAGTAATACAACCCATCAACCTCCGTTCGTTCAAACAAAAAGTTCGTCATAAAAAAAACAGCATGCGCCGTTTCCTGTCTAAACTGGACAGGGAAACACCAAAAGGGCTCCAAAATAAAATCGCTATAGTAGAAAAAGAAGTATGGGCAGAAACGGATTGCCTGTCCTGCGCCAATTGCTGTAAAACGATGACACCGACTTTTAACAAACAGGATTTAAAAAGAATATCGGCGCATTTCAATATGACGGTAGAAGCATTTCAAACAAAATGGCTGAAAAGAGAAAGAGGTGGTGAAAGAGACTGGCTCAATAAAGTAGAGCCCTGTCAATTCTTAAATCTGAAGGATAATAAATGCAGCATATATGAAGTTCGCCCCGCTGACTGCGCCGGTTTCCCCCATTTATCAAAAAAGTTCAAAGACTTTGTTCACATACATAAACAGAATGTAGAGTACTGTCCGGCTACGTATAAGTTGGTAGAGAAAATGATGAGTCAGGTCAATGGTGAATAGGGAATGGGGAATGGGTCAGGCACTCAGATTGGTAATGAGTTTACTTAACATTTTAAAAATCGATTCCATTGACTTTTCTAATTCGATTGTCTTTTTAGGTTCAGTATATCCCAGTAAAATTGATATTTCGATTTGTGTTTCTATTTCAACCAGCGAACTTCGGGATATTTCATAGAATCGGTTTCTCTCCAATTTAGAGCTTCTGGCTGAACCTTCTGCGATATTACTGCATACAGAAATAGCAGCTCTTCTTAATTGGCTTACTAATACATATAGTTATTCCTTTGGAAAGGATTTTGTAATCAAATAGACTTCTTTTACCAAATGCAATGAAATTTTATAAACCTATAGATTTTTGTGTGCAAGAATCAACATAATATTTTGTGTTTAATTAATAAATCATGGTTAATAGGGTTTTTGTATTCCCCATTCACCATTGACCATTCACTACAAGAATACATCTTCAATAAAAAAATACTCCGCGTCTCCATTCCTTTGCAACGTAATAGAAAGTATATCATAAGAAATCCATTGATGGCCGGGATGCAGGAATAAAAATTCATCGGCTGCCTTTTGAAGATTCTTGAACTTCTTCTTGGTTACGCTGTCTTCGGGGTGGCCGCCAAAGGGAGATGCTTTCCTGGCTTTTACTTCTACAAAGTGTAAAAACTTTCCTTTGGTAGCGATGATGTCAATTTCATGATAGGAGTGCCGCCAGTTGCGGTGCAAGAGTTCAAACCCGTTTTTTTTTAGCCACCGGGCCGCCATTTCTTCTCCTTCTTTTCCCAGTTCGTTATGCGAGGCCATTTATTATCTTTACTTCAAATTAATGAAGAAATAGTTTATGCCGGGCATTTATCCATTAAAAGGCGTTGTTAAGCAGTATGACTGGGGGGGCACTTCCTTTATTCCATCCTTATTGAAAATGGAGAATAAACCACCAAAGCCTTTTGCAGAATACTGGATGGGTACACATCCGTTAGGTCAGTCGTTAGTAGATACAGGTGGTAGTGTGCCAACGGAATTGTCTCTTATTGCCGGCAACCTTCCTTATTTATTCAAGGCACAGGATGTAAAAGAAATGTTGTCTATCCAGGTACATCCTGATAAAAAAGCGGCAGAAAAAGAGTTTGCCAGAGAGAATGCAGAAGGCATTCCAGCGGATGCACCGCATCGTAATTATAAGGATGATAATCATAAACCGGAAATGCTGGTGGCATTGGGTGATTTTTGGTTGCTGCATGGATTTAAACCTATAGAACAATTATCGTACACATTGCTGAATGTGGTAGAGTTACAGGAACTATTACCCATTTTCAATGAAACGGGGTATGCCGGTTTGTATAAGCATGTAATGGAAATGCCACAACCGGAAGTGAACAGGATTTTGCAACCATTGATTGATAATATGGCTACAATATGTGAAGCTGAAGAGCCTGATAAATCGGATGAAGATTATTGGGCGGCTAAGGCAGCTGCTACTTTTACAAAAGATAATAATATAGACAGGGGAATTTTCTCCATCTATTTGTTCAACATTGTTCAGCTAAAAAAAGGAGAGGGGCTTTTCCAGGGAGCCGGTGTGCCGCATGCCTACCTCGAAGGAAAATGTGTGGAGATAATGGCAAATTCGGATAATGTGCTCCGTGGCGGCCTTACCACCAAGCATGTGGATGTAAAAGAATTACTGAAACATGTAAAATGCGAAGCCACCTATCCGGCCATCATTACCGGTGAAGAAGCAGGGCCAGAAGAACGATTGTATAAAATACCGGCACCTGATCCGATAGCTATCGGATTCCGGCTAAGTGTTTTTGAACTTGAAGCAGGGGGAACGATTTCTTTTGACCCTGTTAGTGTTGAAATTTTGTTGCTGACAGAAGGTGTGGCAGAACTCGATGATGATAATATTGCTATCAGGCTGGAATATGGAAATCCGTCGGCAGTCGTTTTTCCCGGGCAAACAGTTTATCTCGCCGCCGCCAAAAAAGCCACTGTTTTCAGGGCTTCTGCACCTGTCCGCAATGGTTGATAATTAGACCGGGCAATTGCTTCAATTCATTTATTTTTGCTCCGTATCCAACGAACTAATCAACTAAAAAAATATGAAGAACAACGGACGGTTAATTGTTTTCACATTGGTGCTGGTAATACTGGCTACAGCCTGTAAATACTTCTTTGGGCCCGATCTTGACTGGTCTGGTTTTTCACCTGTTATTGCGATAGCCTTATTCGCAGGATTTATCATCAAGCAAAAGGATATGTCTTTCCTGCTGCCATTACTCGCCTTATTTATCAGCGATGCAGTAATTCAATTCCTATACACACAGGATATGTTTCCGTATGCCGGCTTTTACAGCGGTCAGTGGAAAAACTATCTGATATTAATGGTGGCTACATTGATTGGCTGGGCATTAAAAGGCAGAAGTTATACAAGCTTGCTTGCCGGAACAATCGCCGCCCCAACGGTATTTTTCCTCGTATCCAACTTTATGGTATGGCAGGCTACAACAGAAGCGGTATATGCAAAAAGTTTCAGTGGTTTAATGACTTGCTATGAAGCTGGTCTTCCGTTTTACAGAAATTCTTTAATTGCTACATTGCTATTCCTGCCGGTGATTCTTTTAGTTTACAACTATCTCACCAAAAAGAAAGCGGTACTTACATTGGCTTAATCCATTCTCTATATGATTTGAAATTTATCCCGCCAGCAGCGGGATTTTTTTTGCCACAGATTAACACAGATTGATTGCTTCGCAATCTTTGCATTAAATAACTTCTGCCACAGGCTGAAAAAATCTGTGTTAATCTGCGTAATCTGTGGCTAAGTTGTATTCATTCGTGGCTTAACTCGCCGTCCCCTCATACCCCTCATCATGCAGCAAAGTATGATGGCTTCCATCCGCAGCTTCAGTTGCCAGTTCATCACAACGATTATTAAATGGATTATCGGCATGCCCTTTCACCCATTTGAATTTGATCGTATGCTTCTTCGATAACTCATAAAACTCCCACCATAGATCTGGATTCTTCTTACCGCCTTTAAAGTTGGTCTTAATCCAGTTTTTCAACCAACCCTCTTCCCATGCTTTTACAACGTACTGACTATCGGAATAAATAGTTACGTCCATTTTTTCTTTTTTCAATGCTTTTAATCCGGCAATTACCGCCATCAGTTCCATGCGGTTGTTGGTGGTATGATGATAGCCTTGCGATAATTCTTTCCGGTGATGGCCACTCATAAGAATAGTTCCATAGCCACCGGGGCCGGGGTTGCCTCTTGCAGAGCCGTCTGTATATATCGTAACTTTTGTATTCATTTTTACCACTAATTGCTGCGCAATTTATTTGTTTAGCCACAGATTACACACATTAACACGCAATGATTGATTCGCAATCTGATTGTCTTCACAGCCTGCCGTGTCCAACAAGGAGAAAC